>CBDTYO010000158.1:0-9055 GCA_965364615.1 uncultured Bacteroidia bacterium | reverse complement strand
GGAGTTCCCTGGAAACATCCAGAAAAACCAGATCACTTTCCCGCATCCTCGCATAAAATTCCCCGGGGATCACGCATTTGCCAATGTTCCGGCTTTCATCTTCTATCCAGCATACCTTTTCTGCATCCAGCTTCAGGATCTGATGACACAGATCGTTTTCAAACTGCTCAGTGGTGGGTTGCTCGCTTTCACCCAGGGCCCCAAATGCAGAACCCTTGTGATGAGCAAGACCCTCCAGATCAATCACCTGTTCTCCCAGTTTATGCAGTTGATGCAATATGGCGGTCTTACCGCTTCCAGTTCGCCCTCCTATCACAAAAAGATTCAGGGGCCGGGCCACCACCTCTTTGACATGGCGCCGGTAGGACTTGTATCCGCCTTCCAGCAAATGGCAGGTAAGACCCATGGTTTCAAACAGCCAGACCATGCTTTTGCTCCGCATGCCTCCCCGCCAGCAGTGCACCAGCAGGGTCTTGTTTCTTCCGGCGGCGCGCTCTCCCTTCTTGGCCAGTTTCACCAGTTTTTTTCCAGCAAACTCCAACCCGGCATACATGGCAGCTTCCTTGTTGACCTGCTTATATTTTGTCCCGACCACCTCTCTCTCATGGTTGTCGAACAGGGGAATATTCATGGCCCCGGGAATGTGACCCTGTTCAAATTCCAGGGGGGCCCTCACATCAATCACAGGAAACCTGAGCGCAAGGGTGAGAAATTCCTCTGCCTGGATCACCTTTCAAGGAAGTTGTCCAGCAAAGACCGGCTCTCTTTCCTTACATTCTTTCCATAAGGAGAGATGGCCTGGATCAACTTACGGATGGGCATCGATTGCAACCAGACGGTTCCTGTTCCGCTCAGGGTGGCCAGGAAGATCCCCTCCCCTCCAAATACCATGGACCGGAGACTTCCCGATGTTTCAATATTGAAATCAATGCCTGGTGTGTATGCTACGATGCAACCTGTGTCTATTTTAAGGGTTTCGTTGTTCAGCCTTCTTTCGACCACCGTCCCGCCGGCATGCATGAAAGTCTTTCCGTCTCCTTCCAGCTTCTGCATGATAAATCCCTCACCTCCTACCAGTCCCGCTCCAATTCTCCGGTTCAGGGTAATGGAGATTTTGGTCCCCTTGGCAGCACATAAGAATCCGTCTTTCTGAACCACCAGCGATCCTCCAAGATGGGCAAGGTCCAGGGGGATGATCTTGCCGGGATAAGGGGCTGCAAAAGCCACCCGCTGCTTGCCGCCTCCCTGGTTGGTGAAATGGGTCACAAACAAAGATTCACCTGTCAATACCCGGGTGCCCGCAGAGAGGAGCTTCCCCATCAGGCCCTGGTTGGGATCCGAACCATCGCCCATTTTTGTTTCAAATTTGATCTGATGGTCCATATACATCATGGACCCGGCTTCAGCAATCACCGTTTCCATGGGATCCAGTTCAATTTCCACTAGCTGGATATCATCTCCAATAATCCTGTAATCTAATTCATGTGAACGCATGACTTTAAATGCTTGATGAAAATAATTTGATCAGTAATTTCTTAATGCCTTCCACCCTGGCCGGTTTCATCAGATAATCGTTCATGCCTGCTTCGAAAGCTGCATTCTTGGTTTCGTCTGTGTCATCGGCAGACAAGGCAATTATGGGAAGAGTATGCCCTTTTTCCCTGATCTTCTGTGCTGCCTGGAATCCATCCATTTCCGGCATCAGCAGGTCCATGAAAACCACATCAAATTTTCCTTCCTCCACGATGTCCACTGCTTCCATCCCGTTTTTCGCAATCTCAATTTCGTAGCCAATGTTTTTGAATATGGATTGGGCCACCTTCTGGTTGATCAGGTTATCTTCGGCCAACAGGATCGATAAGGTTTCGGGCAGGGCATTGATCATGGGTTCCAGGCTATGCCTGTCCTCTATTCCCGGGAAATTCTCATCCAGTATATCAATGACCTCTTTGGTTTCAAAGGGCTCAATCAGGTAATAATCGATGCCCAGTTTTCGGCAGGTTTTGTAATTACCGGTGCGATCGTTTGAGCTCACAAGTACCACAGGATACTGGTCTATCAGGTTCTTGCTTTTCAATGCCTGGGCCAGGGCAAATCCATCAAGCTCGTTCTTATCCACCAGCACAATGAGATGGTATTCGTCGGACTTCACCTGCAGGTGATGGGTCACGCTGTCGACCGTGCTGTCCTGGTAGATCTTGGTCACCGCATTCAAACCGAACTTCTGAAGCATCCTTGCCATGGTATTTCGTTCGGGATCCGATTCTTTGGTAAGTATCAGGGCATTTATCTCGCTGAGTCTGGCTATGGGGCTGAAATCAAAGTTCTTGGGAATCCTTTCATTGGAATAGGCATCGATGGTAAAACTGAACTTGGATCCAGGATGTTCTTCATCCAGCATGATGGTGGAAGGACTCTCTACCCAAATCTCACCATGCATCAGCTCCACCAGTTGCTTGGCAATGGCGGTTCCCAGTCCGGTTCCGCCGAATTTTCTCTGCACCGATCCCCGTGCCTGGGTATAACTACCAAAGATCTCCTTGATCCGGTCCTTGGGTATTCCAATGCCGGTATCTTCAACGGTAAAGAGTATGTTTACGTGACTCTTGTAAGATTCCATCAGGGTGGCTCCGATCACGATCTTTCCTTTTTCGGTAAACTTCACAGCATTGCTCACCAAATTGGATATCACCTGTCGCAGACGGAAGGGATCTCCAATCAACTTATTGGGCACATCGGGACGTATGTCTATAATGAGTTTTAGTCCTTTTTCACTGGCCAGGGGAGTGAACAATTCGCCCACCAGTTTCATCTCGTCTTCCAGGTTAAAAGGTATTTCCTCCAGCATCATTCTTCCCGCTTCAATCTTGGAAAAATCAAGAATGTCGTTGATGATGGTCATCAGCAACTCTGCAGAGCGTTTGATTACTTCTATCTTTTTGGAGAGTTCCTGGTTGGTTTTCTGTTCCAGAAGGCTGTTTACCATCCCCAGAATACCGTTCATGGGGGTGCGAATCTCATGGCTCATGGCGGCCAGGAAGTCTGACTTGGCCTTGTTGGCAGCTACTTCTCCTTTTCTGGATTTTTCCAGGGGAGAAACATCTATCAGGGCAATGAGCTTGAGCTCCTCCCCTCCAACGTGGGCTGTTTTCTCGGTCCGGTAGATCACTGTCTCAATCCCGTCTTTTTCATAGTAGAGGTAATGGGAGTCGTCCAGAAAAGGGCTGGGCCCATCGCTCAGAAGGTATTTGTTCGAGATGAGGAATTGCTTGCTGAAATCCTTGCCCACCAGGTCATCCGATTTCCCCAGGAACAACATTCGGTGTGCGGCGCTGTTGATGTTACGTATGATCTGATCCTTATCCAGGATGAGAATCCCCATGGGGAAATGCTCGATCACCTGCCTGAGAATGGTTTCCGAATATTTCAGACGTACCTCCTGTTTCTGCTGTTTGGAGAGAGAAATAAGCAAATAGACCACCAGAAAAGTGGCCAGCAATTGCGATATTATGGCCACCAGGAGGTTGCTTTGAATAAAAAAGGTGAAAAACCTTGCCCGGCTTGCAGAAAACATCACACCCATTTTCCTGCCGTAGATGCTCATGGGATAGTAAGCCGTAGAAACTTTGTTTTTGTTTCCGTTTTCCTTAATCAGGAAATGCTCGACCAGACCACTGGCTTCCGCCGCTACGCTGTCAGAAAGAATTTCTACGCTCCCAATACGAATGGAGTCATCATCAAAGTTATCAATGATGATCAACCCGTCTTCATCCAGTACCCACTGCCAGCTGACCGTTTTTCCGAGGGGATAAAGCCGGAAGATCTTCTCAGCATAACGGCGGATGTCCACTTCCACCACCACATTGCCGTTTACCACATCCTGGCCCAGCAAAGGGTAATAATACTCAAGGACACTTCCCTCCTGTTCCACCCTGTCGCGGGGAAATAACCTTTCCTGCCTGCGGGTGGCGAAACTATCCACCACAAAAGTATTCGATGTGCCAAATCTGTCATCTGAATCAAGGTAGAGGGCATAGAAGTTTTTCTGGTCATCGTACAGGGAAATCTTGGTAATCAGATCTCTGTATTTGGTGTAGAAAAGACGAAGACTCTGGGTGGCTCCCTGGAATTTGGCTGGATTTCCAAAAATACCTGTCTCGTTGTAGGTATTGAGATTTTTCAGCTCCTGATTGATATCGCTATTGAACTGATTCAGGGTGGTTTCCATATGCTCTCCACAAAGCTGGGACTGAGATATCAGCAGGTCGTTCACATAGTTCACAAAACGTTTATTGATGCTTAGAATGGTGATTCCATTCAGTGCAAGCATAACAAACAGGATCAGTCCCGATAGAAAATTGTTTCTGCTCATTAACTGGCAAAATTGTAATCTATAAACTTATAAACAATTTTCTAACCGGGGTATAGATAGAAGGGTGAGTTACCAACAACCCAGGGTGAAGTTCAGCGGTATTTTCCCGGCTCTTCTTCCATCATCATCAGGTAGTTGATATACCTGGATTCACTAATATTTCCCTGCTCGACTTCAGCCTTTACAGCGCAGTCAGGTTCTTGCAGATGCAGGCAATTGTGAAAATGGCAGTGCTTGCTGGCTTTAAATATCTCCGGAAAAAAATGAAAAAGCTCAGCCCGCTCGATATCAATGGTTCCGAAAGCCCTGATGCCTGGAGTATCGATGATCCGGATCCCGGAAGACAATTCAAACATTTCTGAAAAAGTGGTGGTATGCTTACCGGTCCGGTGATAGTCAGACACACTCCCCGTTCTCAATCTCATGGCCGGATCCAGCACATTGATCAGGGTGGATTTCCCCACCCCGGAGTTTCCGGCAATTACACTGACCTTTCCTTTCATTTCTGCGGATACTTCCTCTACCCCTTCCCTGGTTTGCAGTGACATATGCATGCAGCGGTAGCCAATGGAAGTATATACAGAGGTCAGATGATTCATCTCCTCCAGTTGGGGAGGTCCGTAAAGATCCGTTTTGTTGAACAGGATGATCACGGGGATCCGATAGGCCTCAGCCGAGACAAGGAAACGATCTATAAAGGGTGTCAGGGTCCTGGGCAAAATCATGCTAACCATGAGCCAGGCCAGATCCACATTGGTGGCCAGCAACTGGTATTCTTTGGATAGATTGGAAGCTTTTCGAATGATATAGTTCGCCCGCTCCTCTATGGAGGTGATCATTCCTCCCCCCCCGTCCTTGCTCCATTCGAATCCCACACGGTCACCCACAGCCACTGGATTGGTGGCCCTGATCCCCTTGATTCTGAATTTGCCGCGGATCCCGCAACTCACCGTGGTGCCATCCTGCAATTTAACCATGAATAAATTGCCGGTAGACTTGATGACTGTTCCTTTGCCCGCTTCCATATCCTTCAAATGTAAGTAAAAGAAAAAGCCGCCCAAAACACGGGCAGCCATCCCGGAAAAATACCACAGGGAAAGGAGAAGTCATATGCTCTCAGAACCAACCAAACTTGAAACTCAGGAATCCCCCGGGGGCCGAAAGGTCCCCGTTGGAATATCCATGGATGGACTGATCCACCATGGTGTAGAGATTGTAGGATGCGCCCGCCCCGATCCTGAGATACCGGGTCAGATTCACTTCCACTTCGACCGTAGGTGCCAGGACAAAAATCTTGTCCCGAACAAAAGGATAGGTGCCATAATTCTGCATCACACCGAATTCTCCCCACCCTATCAAAGAGGATAGCGTAATGTGAATGGGCTTCTCTCCAAAAAGTGAGTATCCCAGCCAGAAACCTCCATGACCCAAAGTCAGGCGATCAGAGGGATTCTGGTTTACATAGTCTGGAATGGCATTGGTAAGACCAAGACCATATCCGCCAAAGAAGAAATCGTTCAGCATAACGGCTCCTCCTCCTCCCATCATATGTCCGAATTCACCTGCCAATGAAGTGAATTGCATGAAGGGACCTCCCAAACCAGAAATACGAACATCTTTGTTGTCAAATATGGTCCGGTACTCTTTCTGCTGTGAAAAAGCGGAAACACCTATGGCCAGAATCAAGGCCATGAAAAGGGTTTTCTTCATCATTTTGTCTTTGGTTATACCTCTAAGGACAAGAGCAGGGTCCACAGGTTGCATGGGGATTTGATTATTCTTCCCCACCCAGGGGACTGGTCACAGAAAAGCGCCTTGATCTGAGACGGAATCCAGATACCTCACCTTCCTCATCTCTGGATGCCAATAGTGAAATATCTGAGCCGGTCACCTTGTTGATTCATTTGATTCCGGCATTGGCCACGGATATGAGCGAAATGTTGTATTCTTCGCTAATCTCCTCAAAAAATTCCCGTCGGTCCATTTCGGCCATCTGCATGATTGAAAGACTGGCCAGATTGGGCGATATTGGAGCTATTTTCAGTGGCTCAATTCGGTCTGAATGGTTCATACTGATCATCTCAGAATGAGCAACCAAATGTTCTGTCATCCTTACAGGCCGGGGTTTTAGAAGCTCGGCGTTTACCTCACCGGCTTGGGATTCCTGAAGATCCGCCTCAGAGGTTTGCGTTTCTATCACCGCTAAAAGTGGCTGTTCAACCCTTGTCAAAGGTGCCTTTTCTTCGGGTGTCTTGAGCGTCTTTTCAATCCCAGCCAATGAAGGCTCTTCAACCCCAGCCAATGGAGGCTCTTCAACCCTGGCTACAGGAGCCTCTTCTGCTTCAGCCACGGGGGTCTCAGTGATCGATGCGGGCGATTCATCCAGGGAAGGCGTTTCCATTGAAACCACTTCTGATAGCCCGGGACCTGGATTCTGAGGATTCATTCGTAACAAAATCAATAGAAGCGTAAGTGTGGCGGCGGCAGAAATCACCCCTGTCCAGAGCACTCTGTTCCCGGCAAATTTTCGCCGTTTCAGGTTCTTTTTCCCGGGAAACTGAATCTGACCAGGAACAAGCCTGGTCTTCTGCCAGGCACTCCATTGTTCCATCTTCATCGGTTCCAAGTCCACCATGGATTGATGTTCCTCCTCCTGTGACCTGCTCAGATCACCCTCCATCCTGGCAATGGAAAAAAGATCGAAGTTGGCCTCTGACAGGGGAGTACCGACCAGCGAAATGTCCTTCCGAAGCTGATTCCTGCCGGGAAATGAAACCTTATCCTTCTCCAAACAACACAGCGTAAGATCGGGCATATCTGCCCCAAGCTCCGGATGGTTTTTCAGGAATTCATTCAGCTGTCGCTCCTCTTCAGCAGACAATCGTCCCTCCAGGAGATCGAGCAAAAATGCCTCATAGTTATGTCTGTTGATGTCCATCGCTATATTACCTGTTCCATCGATCCGATGTAGTTCTTTAAATACACCCTGGCCCGGTATATGTACACCTTGACCTGAGCCTCGGATAGTTTGGTGATATCTGCTATTTCCTTATAGGAGTATCCTTCATAATCCCTGAGCATGACCACCGCTTTCTGGTCTTCCGGCAAATTCTGTACTGCCCGCTCCAGAATTTCGGACAGATCGGAATATTGACCCGATTCCGTGCTTTCATGCAGTGTAGCCGGATCGGTTTCTGTGTATCTTTTTTCCTTGCGGATGTAATCGATCATGGTATGATAGGCAGAGGTGAAAAGGTAGGTTTTTACTTTCAATCCAGATACATCCTCCAGTTTCACCCAAAGCTTTTCAAAGGTGTCCTGAACCACGTCACCCGCCATGGCCTCATTTTTCAGGTTCTTTAATACGAACCTGTATAAATTGTCAGCATAGGCATCCACTGCCCCGTTGTACTCGTCTACCGTCATTGATGCTGCATGCTTGGTGTAATTAAGACGATTCTGTTTGGGGAAAGTTACAGTGAAAAACAAAAATAAATACGGAAAAACTTGCATTTGGTCATGAAATGATATTATCTTTGACCGAACGGTCAGTCATAAACCATGTCACCAAGAACCCAGGAACAGTTTGAAGAGATGCGCGAATCACGCCGGCATCAGATCATGGAAGCAGCCCTGGAATTATTTGCCACTGAGGGTTACAGTCATTGCTCTATCTCACAACTGGCTTCCCATGCAGGTATATCCAAAGGGCTTCTGTACAATTATTTTAGCAGCAAAGAGGCATTGCTTATAGAGATCATTGAGGAGGGAATGCAGGACATCATGGCCATGATTGATCCCAACCTGGACGGAACCCTGGAACCCGAAGAGGTGGAAGGCTTTATCCGAAGTACTTTCAGCAGCATACGCACAAACGTCCAGTTCTGGGTTCTATTCATCAATGTGGTCCTTCAACCTCCCGTAAAAGAATTCCTGGAGGGAAAGCCTTTCAGCGGCATCATGGAAAGATTCGGCCCCAAACTTTTGGATTATTTCGAAAAAATGGGTTTTGAAGATCCCATGCTGGAAATGGTCACTTTTTCAGCCATGATAGAAGGATACGGAGTACTGCTGGTGTACATTTACCCCAATGAAGAGCTTCCCTACGACACCATCAAAAAATTTGAGGACCGGATGGTGGATATGTTTACCCGAAAAAATACGGAATCATGAAAATACTGAAATTATTGCTTTCGTTTTGCCTGATATTTTTTCCTGTCCTGAACGGCAGGGCACAGGATCTTTCTGCCAAGGAGATCATCCGCAAAGCCGATGAGAAGTTCAACGGCGAAAAGACAAGCAGCAGCCTGATGTCCATGACCATTGTCAGGCCCACCTGGGAGCGAAGCATAGAATTCAAAAACTGGACCAGCGGCAGGGAATATGCCCTGACCCTGATCACGGCTCCGGCCAAAGACAAAGGGCAATCTTTCCTTAAAAGGCACAACGAGATGTGGAGTTGGAACCCCACCATCAGCCGGCTCATTAAGCTTCCCCCTTCAATGATGTCCCAGGGCTGGATGGGTTCAGATTATACCAACGATGATATTTTGAAGGAATCTTCGGTGGTCAATGATTATGACCACCAGATCGCTGGCGAAGAAACATATGACGGCCGCATGTGCTACAAGATCAAAATGGTGGCCAAAGAAGATGCCGCTGTGATCTGGGGGCACCAGGTAC
>CBDTYO010000157.1:0-9058 GCA_965364615.1 uncultured Bacteroidia bacterium | reverse complement strand
TGAAGTGTCCGGCCAGGCAATACGATCCCGCCTGGGAAGAAAGAGAAGATCTGTATCTGATCAGCAAGGAAGGGGGCTACCTGTATTTGCTTCTCCTCGCAAAACCGGGGGAAGAACCCGGTATGGAAGCAGAGTACCATCGCCCGCCTGATCGCTCCCTGAAAGAAATCGCCCGGGAACTGGAATCCATGGAAGGTCAGAGGGATGCGCTCCGTGAGAAGCTTGCAGGAATGGCCAAAACGGTACCGAAATTGCTAGATGGAACCATCAGGCAACTGGAAAGCGAAATCAGCCTGATGGAGGTATATCAGGAGACCCGGAAAGCTTCCGGCGATGCCCTGATGATCCTGGAAGGGTGGGTCCCGGCGAAGTCGGAAAAGCAGGTTTCTCAGCTGGCCGAAGAGATGCATGCGTTGAACCTGGTCACTCCCCCCGAGGATGGTGAGCAGCCGCCGGTGGAATTACGGAACGGCAGATTCTCAAAGTTGTTTGAACCGATTGCCAAATTGTTTGACCTTCCTGCTTACGGGGAAATGGATCTTACCCCCTACTTCGCTCCCTTCTTTATGTTGTTCTTTGGTTTCTGCCTGGGGGATGCCGGTTACGGGGTGTTCTTTATCCTCTTCGCGACCATCCTGAAATTCAGGGTGAAGAAAGAGTTGAAGCCCATACTAAGCCTCACCCAGTACCTGGGTGTGGCCACCATCCTGTTCGGGTTGCTCTCGGGAACCTTCTTTGGGGTAAACCTGATCGACAGCGGGTATACACTCACCGCATCCAGCCTTGAAATGATCCAGGAGGAAGAATTGCCTGCCGGATTGATGGCTGACCTGAGAAGCCTTGAGGGAGAGTATTTTAAAAGCAGGGAAGATTTCTCCGCCGCGGTAGGTTCAGCCATCGGCGGTCAGGCCATGCAGCAATACGAGGGGACCATCCTGAAGTCGGCCGAAGCCGGCATCCCTTTGGTGGGCAAGTTCAGGCACCTGATGCAGGATTCATTGAGCATGTTTTACCTGGCCCTGCTGATCGGAGGAGTACAGATAATCTTCGGGATCTTTATTAAAATCTTCAACATCACCAGGCAGAAAGGCTTCAAATACGCGCTTTCCACCCTGGGCTGGTTCCTCCTGATCATGGCACTGATCCTGAATGCTACCCTTTTGGGAGAGAACACCGGCAGGTACGTGTTTTACGGACTGCTGGGTGCATCCGGAGTACTGATTTTCTTCCTGAACAACCCCGGCAAAAACATCTTCGCACAATTCGGGGCAGGCATATGGGATTCCTACGGCATGGTCACGGGCATATTCGGAGACCTGCTTTCCTACATCAGGTTGTTTGCCCTGGGAATTTCCTCGGCCATACTGGGCTTTGTATTCAACGATATCTCGCTTCAGTTGCTGAATATCCCTTACGTGGGCTGGTTGTTCTTCCTGGTCCTGTTGCTGGCCGGGCATTCCATCAACCTGTTCCTGGCCACCCTGGGAGGGTTTATCCACCCCATGAGGCTGACCTTCGTGGAGTTCTACAAGAATGCCGGTTTCCAGGGAGGCGGAAAAAAATATCATCCTTTTACAATTCATAGCTAATACATAAAACAGAGAAACAATGGAAATGACAATGCTTTCAAATACTGCGGTAATACTCGCTTATACCGGCCTGGCCCTGATGCTAGTGCTGGCAGGCATCGGCAGTGCGATCGGAGTTTCTATGGGAGGGAACGCCACAGTAGGCGCCTTGAAAAAGAATCCGGACGCGTTCGGTAACTACATGCTGTTAAGTGCACTTCCCGGAACACAGGGACTATATGGTTTTGCGGGATTTTTCGTGATCAACTCCCAGGGAGTGATTGGTCCGGAAATGACATTCACCCAGGGGGTGGCAATTCTGGCTGCCGGCATTGCCCTCGGTTTTGTGGGCCTGTTCTCGGCGCGCAAACAGGGTAGCGTCACTTCCAATGGCATTGCAGCCATTGGTTCGGGTCACAATGTTTTCGGAAATACCATGATCCTTGCGGTATTCCCCGAATTGTATGCGATCATTGCTTTTGCAGCCACCTTCCTGATCAGTACCTCGCTGTAGGGCAAGCGGATTGAAAGTTATACATTTGTGTAGCTAACCATACGCTGACCCGCAGGTCATGGCCAAGGAAAGGAATCTACAGCTCAGAAGAACGATCGTCAGCAGCCTGATTGCATTCAGCATCCTGCTGACCTCTGGGATTGTGGTGATCTTCGTGAACAGCACCAGGCGCGACGCCCTTCACGTGGAGATCGTAAGGCTGGCCGGTCACATGGAGAGCAGCATGCTGAGGTCCAGGATTCAGATCGATGAATTGCTGATGGCAAAAGCGGCGGTGGATCCGGATTTGCTTGCGGTGGATCTGGATACCCTGCGCGGGTTGCTTGATCAGCTCGATACACGCATCCGGGACAGCTTTTTTGCCCGGAATTCCGGGTGGAAGGAAGAATTCCAGGGCAGGTACCTTGAGACCATGTCAGGCCTGGATGCCATGGAAAAACTGATCCATGGTTCAGGTTCAGATTTGGTATCCGGTGAGGAGGTCATCAGTGTTTTCAACGGTTTCTACCTCAGCTACAAGGCCTATGAATCTGAGTTGCCGGGCTTGCTGCTGCTCGATAACAGGAGATTTACCTACCAGATCCTGGTCGTTGTTTTTATCAACCTGCTCTTCCTGTTCATTGCCGGTGTTGTCATCCTGAGGCTGGCCAACCGGCTGGTCAGGGCCGACCGGGAAATGGTGCGAAAAGCTATCGATGTGGAGTCCAGGGAACGGGAGCGAATTGCCGCAGATCTGCACGACGGATTGGGTTCTTTGCTTTCAGGATTGCTGATCCACATCCAGGCCCTGGAGAAACAGCATGCCGGTGATGTGCAGCTAAAAGAACAGCTCAAGCAACTTAACTATCTATCAAATAGCGCAATAAGCAGCATCGAAGAGGTGATCAATAATCTTCATCCTTCCTCCCTGACCAGGTACGGACTGGTGGAAAGCGTTTCCCGCCTGATCCGGCGGATCAACCAGCTCGGCCGCACCCAATTCAGGATCAGGGTAGCTGATGCGGATGTACAGTTTCCGAAAAGCACTGAACTTTTTCTATTCAGAATTTGTAATGAGCTTATCAATAATGCACTGAAACATTCGAAAGCATCCAAGGCGAACTTCGTTTTTTACATGGAGAAAAGCAAGTTCCACCTGGTTTACAGCGATGACGGGATCGGTTTTGAGCTAGACGAGCTATCTTTGGAGGACGAGAAAGGAGGATTGCACAACATGGTTCGGAGGGTAGAGTCGATGGACGGGAAGTGCTGGATCAGGTCCAAACCCGAACAGGGAGTGGAAATTGAGATCGTCCTGGATATGAAATAGTGCCCAAAATGGCAGGTATGGAAGCACCCATCAAATTAATGATCGTCGATGACCACAAGATCTTCCGGGACGGCTTAAAGCTGTTGCTGGGGCAGTTTCCATTTATCGGGGAGATCGAGGAAGCATCCGATGGAAAAGAGTTTCTCGAGCACCTGGAATCCGGGTTTCCCGACATTGTGCTGATGGACATCAACATGCCGGTATTAGGGGGCATAGAGGCGACGAAAGAGGCGTTGAAACGCTACCCCGGTCTGAAGATCATTGTACTTACCACCTTTCACGATGAAGATTACGTGGAGCAGATGATGATGGCAGGGGTGGAAGGTTACATGCTCAAAAGAAGCACCCCGGAGGAATTCGAAGAAGCCCTGCTGAAAGTGAAAAGCGGCGGCAATTATTTTTCCGATGAGATCATCCGGACCGTGTCGCGAAACCTCCAGCGATTGCGGAATGAGGCCGGACGCATGTCGTCGCTGCCTGAATTCACACAAAGGGAACAGGAGGTTCTGGAGCTGATCTGCCAGGGCTATAACAACGACCAGATTGCCGACAAGATCCATATCAGCTCGAAGACCGTGGAGAAACACAAGAGCAACCTCTTTCAGAAGACCCACTCAGGCAACACCGTGAATCTGATCATCTATGCAGTCAAAAGCGGACAAGTCGATCTGCATTCCGGCAAAGATCCGGCCTGACCGTTATGCCGGTTCAGGCGTTCAGCCTACCTTTCAGCATGCTGGAGGATCTTGATCTCCCGGTAATTGATCAGCGTAGACTGGGTATGAAGTATCCCGAGCCGGATATGCCCCGAATCCACGTAGTCCGTCTCATGGAAGGTGACATCCAGGGGGATCCACCCCGCCTCACCCACGTAGACCTCGTTCCAGCCATGATGGCCGAAACTCCCGCCATATTCGGGCGTGTAGACACAGCCCCAGACGATCCTGGCAGGGATCCCGACAGCACGGCATAGGGCTGCCATCAGCATGGACTGCGACCCGCAGGCCCCCTCACCCCTGTGTAAGGTTTCCAGGGCCGAGCCCCCGGTAACGGAACCTTCGATGTTCTCCGCCACCCAGGAGCCCAGACGGCAGGCGGCTTCCCAAAAATCCTTCGATCCTGCTGTGATCGATGAGGCCAGCTGCTGTATTTCAGGATCTTCCGACTGGATCAAATCTTCTGCTTGCACATACATCCTCAGGTCCTCCGTAAAACGATGAGTTTTCCCAAAAGTCATGGCATCTTCCCCCTTGTAAGGCCGGTACTCCATTTCAAATACTCCCTTCAGGCTGTTCCCGTCGATGGTGCCCTTGAAGGATTGCCCGGGAAGGTTCAGGTCTTCCATCCCCGGTACAGGGAAGGCATCCAGGTCCGCCTGCACCGTCATGGAGGAGATGCTTCGGAGATCCTCGATCCATTCATTGGTCCGGACAAAGATCAGGTCGTCGGCGTTCCCGGTGCTGAGCTGTTCCATCACTGAAAGATTGCTCAGGTATATCCGCAGTCCGTTCCCCGATTCCATCTTCAGGCGCAAACCGCTGTCCTTGTCGATCCAGTAGGTAATAAACATCCCGGTAGCCGGATCTTTTTCTTCCACAACGACCGCATCATACCCAGTGCCATCCAGTTCGATCCGCTCCTCTCCCCGCTTATGGTACTCAAAGTCCTCCACCCTGCCGGTTCTCACATTCAACATCCGGTAGCTGACTGAATCCAGGCCCCTGATCTCGAAATCCGTTTTCAGATGTGGAAAGAACATGGTATTCGGTAATAGCGTGTTCTCAGGAAGATATACGCTGGTAGCCTCCTGGCCCTCCGGTTGAATATGGAGGGAATCGCCCTCCACGGTCATGGTAGCAGACATTTGCATGTCTCCCTGTTCCATATAGCTGTCGTGGTAGATGAAATTTCCCCCAGCGGGATCTATGCGGTAGGTGAATACCTGCTTTTGCGACATATCCTGCCCCAGGGCCCTGAAGGAAATATAGGTCTTCTGGTCCAGCGCTACAAAAGGGGCTTCGTCGGACTGGGGCGGGGTCACGTACACTTCGGAATAGCCGCACAGGACATCCCTGAGTTCTATACCCAGAAAATACTTTTCGATCCGGTCCTGGGCGGACAACCACCCGGAACAGGTCAGCAAGGCAACCAGAGGAACAATTGAGAAGACTACGGAGCGATTTGTGGTACAAGATATTTGAGTTTTCATGTTACTTGATATGTTAAGTAAAATGCATTTGTGATTATGACGATGACTGACCTTTAACGCTTTCCTTTCAGGAGATCTTCCAATTCTTCCATGCGTTTCAGTATTTCTTTGTGTCTCGTTTCCTGCCTGATTCCCTGGTAGACCACTTGAAATAGTACCGGGACAAGCAAGATGATGAGTACGGTGATTCCAATGTTAATGTGTGGCATCGCTTTGCGGTTTAACGTCGATGGTGGTTTAGATTCAGTACTGTTTTCAATGGCCATATTTGCCATCAGAAGAATTGCAATTACTGTACCTAAATTCCTAATACGCTAAATATGTGAGGATTATAGTTATGAACCCTCCATTGGGGTGGGGCAAAGTGACCAATTATTGGACACCCTGGCTGCTTAAATTCTCAAAAACGTTCATAATTCGGTTATGCTGCCGGTAAACACCCATCCAAAAAACAACTCCTTGAAAATACAACGGACATATCCAACAATAAATCCGCCAGGTTGTTAATTGCATAAATAACCTGCGAATTATGGATAAGGCCACTCAGACAATGATCGAAAACCTGTCGAAGAATACAGGGAAAACCCTGGAGCAATGGATTGCCATGGTACACACAGAAAACTTTGAAAAACATGGAGAAATCATGAAGTTTCTGAAAAGTAAACATGGCTTAACCCATGGTTATGCAAACCTGATTGCTCACAAGGCCAAAGGTTCTGACTCTGGATCAGCGGACAATCAGGAGGATTTAATTTCCAGGCAATATCAAGGCAAAGAACATTTTAAGCCAGTCTATGACAAACTGATGTCGGAAATAACAAGCCTGGGAAATGACATCGAAATCGCTCCGAAAAATGCCTATGTCAGTCTCCGGAGAAAGAAACAATTTGCCACCCTGCAACCGGCCACGAAAACCAGGTTTGAGATCGGAATTAACCTGAAAGGCCAGGAGCCCAAGGGAAAACTGGAAGCAGAAAAACCCAATTCCATGTGTTCACACAAGATCAAAATCGCTGAAATCAGCGATATCGATACGGAAGTCCTGGACTGGATCAGGTCAGCTTACGAAAATGCAGGCTGAAGGAAACAGGGGGCCCATCGGCATGTCCTGAATTGGGCAGTCATTCGAACTTACTGAGGCTTCACCGTTCCTAAGGCCCATACAGGTGCTCATTCATGGCATCCAGCAGATATTCCTTGGGATCGCTTGCATATTGCCAGAACATCATCCCTGCCATGTTGTGGTCAATCACGTATTCGCATTTAAGCCTTACGGATTCCTCATCGTCGTAGGTGACCAGCTGACGGGTGTCGCTGTTGAACAGGTAGGGTGCCTTGGCATTCTCATCCCAGTGCCTCACAAAGCCCTTCTGATTCACCAGGCTGTCCTTGATGAAGGTGTATCCTCCGCCCCTGGCCCTTCCTTCCACCGGCATGTTGATGCCATGCTTCTCTTCGCTTTTCATGATCCAGCTCCTTCCGTAGAAAGGCACGCCCATGACCAGCTTTCCTGCAGGCACCCCCGCTTCTACAAATAATTGAAACGATTTATGCGCAGATGCATCTTTTTCATGATCTTCCGGCGGAAACAGATTGGAATGATGGCCCGCCGTATCCCCCGAGGTATAAAAGTCATAGGTCATGAGATTGACAAAATCAAGGTATCTGGCCGCCTTTTCCATTTCTGTGTGTTCTATGTAACTGGAAGAAGCTCCCACCGCCGTGGTCAGTTCATAGTATTTTCCGGTCTTTTTTGAGAGCTCATCCAGTTCCTTGCGGAGCGTCTCGAACATGAGGGTATAATTCTGCTTGTCCTCCGGCCGGAATACATTGTTGTCCCCTATCTGACCAGGGTATTCCCAGTCAATGTCCACCCCGTCCAGATCATGGTCCGCCACAATGTCCACACTGGTTTTCGCAAACTTTGCTCTCGAAGAGGCGGTCAGCACGGCGTCCGAAAAATTACCGCTCCAGGACCAGCCGCCGATGGAGATCAGTATTTTGAGATCCGGATTTACTTCTTTCAGCTTGTTCAGGATCCTGAAATTCACCGTATCGGTTTCCCTGTTGGTCAGCCAGGCCATGCTGTCCTGCACGTTCACAAAGGCATAATTGATGTGGGTGAGTTTGTTGGCATCGATGGACAACTCATCCAGCAGGCCCCGAAAACCAGGTACGTATCCCACTATGATCTTTTTATCCGGGGAAGGGGCTTCACCGGGTTTCTCTGCACAGGAAAGTGGAGCAAGGAGAAGCAGCAAGAGCAATAACTGGATGGATTTCTTCATGATTTTGGTTCTTGGTTCAACGCATATTCTTTGTTAACAGCATTTCTTTCCCATCTGCATGGGGGGACATTTCACCGTACCATAGGAACAAAACACACAACAATCCCCCTTCCTGGGTTTGAGTAAGGTTTTGCATCCCTCACATGCATAGAAAAAGGCACATGCATCTTCAGGCATGGTTTCTTCCCTGGTATAACCGCAATCAGGGCAAGTGATCGTGGATTTAAGTTGTATGATCTTCATAGCTGGCATAAATCTACAATAAATTGACATTGGATCGGAATTGACGTAACTTCTTGAGCTAAATCCATGTAAATGAAAATGAAAATCAAATTCAGTTTATTGGTATTGTTTTGCCTGTTCGCAGGCATGGCTATTCACGCACAGGAAGTGGACATCACCGGAACCTGGGCCATGTATGAAATGACCTGGGCCACCGGCTCCGATGTCAACACCACCACTGAAGACCAGTTGAAGGACGAAGGAATGATGTCCGAATACGATTTTTTGCCGGAGGGGAAACTCAAACTGGTGAGCAACATGACAGGTTCCGGAAACATGGAAAACATTGAAGGAAGCTGGAAACTTGAAGGGGACAAACTGACCTGCACCTTCGATATGGGGGGAACCCTGAGGGACATTGTCTGGGACTTTGAGTACAGGGACGATGCCATGCATCTGACAAGGACCTCTCCGGACGGAGCTACCTCCGTGGTCAATTCATTTAAACGGAAATAGACTAAAGCATTGGCGTTTCAGACCGGCACGGGCCTGAAAGATCATAGCAGCGGACACGATTGTTCTGGTCAGGGATCCAGGGCCTAAGCCATATACTCATCAAATTCTTCAGCCGTGACAGCCGGAGAAGTGGTGAAGGATATCCCTGTCATTTTGCTGATGTGCACGGATCCCTTGATGGCTTCTTTCAAGCCGGGAAAAGCAGCAATAATGACCAGGTCCTTTTCGCCCAGAAGAAGATAGATGGATATGACTGTTCCGCCCAGATCCGTAATCATTTTGGATACGTCAGAAGTGCGTTTATGGCTGATGCCTTTGATGGCATCGGCACCATAGGTCCCGGTTAAAAAATAAGTTGTCATTTCAGTGGCGTTTTAGATTTGAACAGGAAAAAAGCTTAGCTATAGTTTTACTTTCATTTGCTTTCAGGAT
>CBDTYO010000156.1:0-9061 GCA_965364615.1 uncultured Bacteroidia bacterium | reverse complement strand
TAAATCCAAGCAGACTTCTGCTCATGTAACCAACATGATTGAAGTGGATGTGACCGGAGTTGTGAACTGGAGGAACCGTGTGAAGGATGAATTTCTTAAGAAAGAAGGCGTGAAACTAACTTTCCTCCCCGTATTCCTTGAGGCCGCAGTCAAAACACTTAAGGAATACCCCCAGATCAATGCCTCGGTGGATGGCGATAAGATCATAATCAAGAAGCGCATCAACTTGGGCATTGCCGTTTCTTTGCCGGACAATAATCTGATCGTGCCCAACATCAAGGATGCCGATTCATTGAATCTGACCGGTCTCACGCTCAGGATGAACGAGCTGGCTGATGCTGCCAGGAGCAATAAACTGGGACCGGACGATATCAGCGGGGGGACTTTTACGGTGACCAATTTCGGATCGTTCAAGAACGATATTGGAACTCCCATCATCAACCAGCCGGAAGTGGCCATACTGGCCATCGGCGCCATCAAAAAGAAACCTGCAGTCATTGAAACCGATTTGGGAGATGTGATAGCCATCAGGCAGAAGATGTGGTTATCTTTGACCTATGACCACAGAATTATCGACGGTGCACTGGGTGGCGCATTTTTGAAGCGCCTGGGAGACTATATTGAGTCATTTGACCCGGTGACCGGAAATTTTAAAATTCAGTAGTAAGATGTCCAAGGAGAAACTATACAGCATTAAGAAGACAGACAAGGAGACCCTGGCAAAGTGGTTCAAGCTCATGCTGGTGGGCAGGGCCATTGATGACCGGGCACCCAATTATTTGAAGCAGGCCATCGGATGGTCCTACCACGCGCCCTATGCCGGGCACGACGGCATCCAACTGGCCATTGGGCAGGTATTTGAAAGGGAACATGACCACCTGTTCCCCTATTACCGCGACATGCTAACAGCCCATTCTGCCGGCATGTCTGCAGAGGAATTGATCCTTAACGGCATCTCCAGAGATGCCGATGTGGCAGGTGGAGGCAGACACATGTCCAACCATTTTGCCAAGCCGGCCTGGAACATCCACAACGTGTCTTCCTGTACCGGGAATCATGCCCTTCATGCGGTAGGTGTGGCCAGGGCCATAAAAAAGTACAAGGTGCCGGGAGTGGCCATCAGCTCCCAGGGAGAAAGCTCCGTTTCTGAAGGATATGTCTATGAAGCCATCAATGGGGCCAGCAATGAGAAACTACCTGTCATTTTTGTGATCCAGGACAATGGCTACGGCATCTCAGTGCCCAAGGCAGACCAAACCGCCAACCGGAAGGTGGCCAATAATTTTACAGGTTTCAAGAACCTGAAGATCTTCCATTGCAACGGCAAGGATGTATTCGACAGCATGAACACCATGCACGAAGCCAAAGAGTATGTGGCCAAACATGAACATCCGGTCATCGTGCAGGCCAATTGTGTCAGGATCCACTCCCATTCCAACTCTGACCGGCACGACCTTTACCGCGACGATTATGAATTGAATTATGTCCACGCCTACGATCCCCTGGCCAAATTCAGGCGACTGCTGCTCAGGTACGATCGTTTCACGGAAGCTGAAATCGAAGCCCTTGAGAATGAGGCGAAAGATATCGTGAAAGCAGCCCACAAGGTAGGCATGAATTCCCCGAATCCTACCCCTGATTCGATCCACGAGTTTGTCATTCCTGAGCCCTATGTAAGTGAAAAGTATCCCGAAGGACTGCACAATCATGAAGGGGAGCCCAAAAAACTGATTGAAGGCTTGAATGAAACCCTCAAGGCTGAATTCAGGCACAACCCGGATACCTTTATCTGGGGACAGGATGTGGCACACAAGGAGAAGGGAGGTATTTTTAACGTGACCAAAGGGATGCAGCAGGAATTTGGGAAGGATCGGGTATTCAACGGGCCCATTGCAGAAGATTTCATCATGGGGACTGCCAATGGGATGAGCCGTTTTAACGAAAAACTGCGGATCGTCGTGGAAGGAGCAGAATTTGCCGATTATTTCTGGCCAGCCATGGAGCAATTCGTTGAAACCACTCATGAATACTGGAGAACCAAGGGACAGTTTTCACCCAATGTGACAGTCCGCCTGGCATCCGGTGGATATATCGGAGGGGGACTTTATCACTCCCAAACCATCGAAAGCTCACTGGCTCCTTTGCCTGGGGTCAGAATCGTTTATCCCAGTTATGCGGATGATGCAGCAGGTTTGCTGCGTACCAGCATGCGCTCCAGGGGCCTCACGCTGTTTCTGGAGCCCAAGGCCCTGTATAACGCTCCCAAAGTGGCCACCCCCATTCCCGACGACTTTGAGGTTCCCTTCGGAAAAGCCCGGATCAGGAGAGAAGGAAGCGACCTGAGCATCATTACATACGGCAACACCACCCCCATGTGCGTAGAGCTGGCTGAGAAATTCAGCAAAGAGGGAACCGCCAGCCTTGAAGTCCTCGATCTCAGGTCTCTGAGCCCCCTGGATACAGACGCGGTAGTTGCCACAGCAAAAAAGACAGGAAAAGTACTGGTGGTGCATGAGGACAAGGTATTTGGAGGTTTTGGGGGAGAACTGGTGGCCCAGATCAATGAACTGGCCTTTGAATACCTTGACGGGCCCGTCAGGAGGGTGGGATCCACCTTTACACCAGTAGGCTTTAACCGAATTCTGGAATCAGCCATCCTTCCCGACCTGGAAAGGATCGAGGCTGCAGCCACAGACCTGTTGAATTATTAAGACAAACAGCAGACCCATGAATAAGACCGCATTGATATACAGCTTCAACACCAAGAAAACGGGCAAAATTGCCGAAAGGATCAAAGAAGAGATGGGTGACGACAATCTGCATGTTCTCAATGCAGAAGAGATCACTGAGGAGTCCTTTCTTTCCTTTGACCAATTCATCTTGGGCGTCCCGACATGGTTTGATGGGGAATTGCCCAATTACTGGGATGAATTTGTACCGGCTCTGGAAGATATGGACCTGAAAGGCAAAAGGTTTGCTTTGTTTGGTTTGGGGGACCAGAAGGGCTATCCTGAAAACTTCCTGGATGGTATGGGAATCATGGCTGAGATCCTGGAAGGGCAGGGGGCAGGCCTGGTGGGATTTACCTCCACAGAGGGTTATGAATTCGAAAGTTCCAGGGCCGCCAGGGGGGACCAGTTTGCCGGATTGGCCATTGACTATGAAAACCAGGGATCCATGAACAAGGAGCGGGTGAAAGCCTGGGTGGAAGGGCTGAAAAAAGAGTTTTCCTGAAAATTCCCTTACCCCACAGAATAAAAGTATGTTGAATAGCATATTTAGCATATTATTTATTTCTTTTGTGGTGTAAACTACCTAACTCATAATTACTAGGCCATGGCGAAAGATCGTGTATACATTTTCGATACCACCTTGCGCGACGGGGAACAAGTCCCGGGTTGCCAATTGAATACCATTGAAAAGATAGAAGTGGCAAAAGCCCTTGAAGAACTGGGCGTGGATGTCATTGAAGCCGGATTTCCCATATCCAGTCCGGGGGATTTCAATTCGGTGGTGGAAATCAGCAAGGCAGTGACAGAACCAGTTATTTGTGCCCTTACCCGGGCGGTGAAAAAAGACATTGAAGTGGCGGCAGAGTCACTGAAACTTGCCAAACGATCCAGGATCCATACAGGGATCGGGACTTCCTATTACCATATCTACCATAAACTGAACAGCAATCCGGAAGAGATTATCGAAAGGGCTGTTGAAGCGGTAAAATATGCAAAATCCTTTGTGGAGGATGTGGAGTTTTATGCCGAAGATGCCGGACGTTCTGAGAACAAATACCTGGCGCAGGTCATTGAAGCCGTGATTGAGGCAGGAGCCACAGTGGTGAATATTCCCGATACCACGGGATATACACTGCCTGATGAATATGGCAAAAAGATCAAGTACCTGGTGGACCATGTTTCAAACATTGAACAGGCTGTGATTTCCACCCATTGCCACAATGACTTGGGCATGGCCACAGCCAATACCATGAGCGGACTGATCAACGGGGCCAGGCAGGTGGAGGTCACTGTGAACGGCATCGGTGAAAGGGCCGGCAATACTTCCCTGGAAGAAATTGCCATGATCCTCAAGAGCCGCAAGCACCTGAACCTGATATCCAATATCAATCCCCGAAAAATCTATCGAACCAGCAGGCTCGTATCCACACTTATGCGCATGCCCGTGCAGGCCAACAAGGCCATCGTGGGCAGAAATGCCTTTGCGCACTCTTCCGGAATTCACCAGGATGGCGTATTGAAGCGCAGGGAAAACTATGAGATTATCAATCCCAAAACGGTGGGCATCAATGAGTCGTCGATCCTGTTGACTGCACGCAGCGGCCGGGCTGCTTTGAAACACCGCCTGGAAAAGCTGGGTTACTCTTTCGACAAAAAGGCCCTGGATGCCATTTATGAGGAATTCCTTGTTCTGGCCGACTCCAAGAAAGAAATCATCGATGAGGATCTGAAGGTGCTTGCCGGAGCCAGTTCACGGGATATAAAACGCAACCTTCACCTCCATAAATTGCAGGTATTATGCGGAAAGGGCACCGCTCCTGTGGCCACTGTTCAGCTGATCTGGGATGAGCAATGTCATTCGGCCACGGCAGAAGGCAATGGCCCGGTGGATGCGGCCATCAATGCGGTAAAACAGATTTTGAAAAAGAAGGTGCGAATTGAAGAATTCCTGATCCAGGCCATTACCCGTGGAAGCGATGATTTGGGAAAGGTACACATGCAAGTGGAGCATAAAAACGTGGTCTACTATGGTTTTTCTGCCTCCACAGATATCATCACTGCCTCGGTAGAAGCTTTCATCGACGCCATGAGTCAGATTGTATAAGGGGCCTGCTTCTCAGATATATTTGTATTATCTTTGATAGGAACTTCATACCGGTCATAATGGCTGGTATGATTTTTGAGTAATGTTGCGTCAAAACTGTCGTTTCCCGGATGCTTAGAATGTTAAAATCCTGCTTGATTCTGCTTGCTTTATTTATCTCTACCATCCTCGGAGCACAGGGAAATCCTACCATCAGCGGATATGTCAGAGATGCTGCCACCGGCGAGGAGTTGATCGGAGCCAGTATTTCCATTTTGAATACAAGCACCGGTACCATTGCCAACGCTTATGGGTATTATGCCCTTTCACTGACACCGGGTTTCTATAACGTGGTCTATTCTTACCTGGGTTTCGGAACCATCATCAAAGCTGTCCAGCTGGACCAGGATGTGGTTTTCAATGTGGAATTGTCGGAAGAAAGCCTGGAACTGGAGGAAGTGACCATTGAGGCTGAAAGGCCCAATGACAACATTACCAATTTAGAGACCGGGTCCACCAGACTGCCCATACAGACCATCCGCAAAATTCCTGCATTCCTGGGCGAAGTGGACATCATCAAAGCCATTCAGCTGCTTCCCGGGGTGCAGGTGACCAGCGAGGGTTCATCGGGTTTCAGTGTCAGGGGAGGAGGCAGGGACCAGAACCTGATCCTGCTGGATGAGGCCACCGTCTACAATGCCAGTCACCTGATAGGATTCTTCTCGGTCTTTAACAACGATGCCATCAAGGATGTGAAGCTATACAAGGGCGACATTCCTGCCAGCGCCGGAGGCCGGCTGGCTTCCCTGCTGGATGTGAGGATGAAGGAAGGAAACCGCAAGCAATTTGCAGCCAGTGGAGGAATAGGTACCATCGCCAGTCGGTTGACACTGGAAGGCCCCATTGTATCTGACAAAGTTTCGTTTCTTCTGGCGGCACGAAGAACCTATGCCGATCTGTTCCTGAAGCTTTCCAGGGATGAGACAATCAATCAAAACCGGCTATATTTTCTTGACCTGAACGGGAAGGTAAATTACATTGTGAATGAACGGAACCGGCTATATTTCTCCACATATTATGGCAGAGATGTTTTTGCCAATGACTTTGCGGGGATGTATTTTGGGAACCGGACCTTTACGCTGCGGTGGAACCATCTGTTCAGCCAGAAATTATTCAGCAACTTCACCCTGGTCAATTCCCATTATTTCTACGACCTGGGAACCCCGGAGGGTTCTTCCCAGTATTTCAACTGGATGTCGATGTTGGACGACTACGGGGTAAAAGGGGACTTTATCTGGTATCCTTCGCCCGAGCACACCTTTCGTTTTGGTGCCTGGGCCACCTATCATGGGATCAAACCCGGTGAAATAGAGGCAGAACAGGGTGATATTACCATGACCTCAGTACTTCCGGTCAACCATTCCCTGGACGATGGGCTCTATTTTTCAGGAGAATCTGACCTGGGGGAGAAGTTTTCCCTCCGATATGGACTCAGATATTCCATGTTTCATAACGTGGGTGAGTCCACGGTATATGCGTATGATGAGGATTACCAGGTCACCGATTCCATCCATTACCAGGCAGGTGAGTTTTTTAATTTTTATCACGGACTGGAGCCAAGATTTGCTGCCAACTATTCCTTCAACGACAAACAATCGATCAAGGCCAGTTATGCCCGAACCAGGCAATACATACAGCTGGCAAGCAACTCCAGTGCCGGTACCCCCCTCGAGATCTGGTTCCCGTCTTCCCCGAATGTCAGGCCCCAGATCTCCGATCAGGTTTCTCTGGGATATTTCCAGAATTTCTTGGACAATGCCCTGGAAGCTTCGGTTGAGCTTTATTACAAAAAAATGACCCACTCCATCGATTTCAGGGATCATGCCCAGTTGCTGTTGAATCCCAGGCTGGAAGGAGAGATCAGGGTAGGAGAGGCTACTTCCTATGGTGCAGAATTTTATGTGAAATATGAAAGGGAGGGTTTTACAGGATGGATCAGTTATACCTTATCACGCACCATCAGGGATTTCCCGGAAATCAACCAGGGAAATCCCTATCCCGCTCCTTACGACAAACCCCATGACCTGGCCCTGGTGCTGACTTACGATATAAGTCCGCGCTGGATTGTGGCAGCCAACTGGATCTACAGTTCTGGCATTCCCTATACCTTGCCTTCAGGCAGATATGAAGTGGCGGGGAACATACTACCGCTCTACACCGGAAGAAATGAATACCGGCTGCCCGATTACCACCGCCTGGATCTTTCCATCACCTTCAAGGGCAAACAGAAACCCGGGAGGCGTTGGAACGGGGAGTGGAATCTTTCGGTCTACAATGCTTACGCCCGCAAAAACATCTGGACCTTGAATTTCGTCCAGGATGCAGCAAACCCTGAGGAAACCTACGCAGAAATGACTTACCTTTTCTCCATTGTTCCTGCCATTACCTACAATTTTAAATTCTGATGGGCAGCGTATCTACATATCGTATTCCTGCCCTGTTCCTGCTGGCATCGTTGCTGACGGCGTCCTGCACCGAAAGGATCGATATTGAACTGGATTCCACCTATCGCCGTCTGGTGGTGCAGGGAGCGGTGACTTCCGATTCGGTCCGGCACAGGGTCTTTCTCACCACCACCAGTGATTATTTCTCCAATATGCCCTCCCCCAGGGTATCCGGGGCGCAGGTGGAACTCTCCTTCAGCAACCAAAGGATAACCCTTGGAGAAAATCCCTTCCTTCCCGGTCTCTATGAAACACCCGTCGCATTCAGGGGCGAGGTGGGGACCACCTATGTGCTTGAAATCAGCCAGGTGGATGTGGATGCCGATGGCCAGAACGAGGAATACCGCGCCGAAAGTACCATGCCAGGCGGGGCGGAGCTGGACGATGTAGCCCTAAGGTACTTTTCCTCGCCCATTGTCAACGGCTATCAGGTATTGATGTGGGCCAGCCATCCTGTGGAACAAAAAGACCTGTTCGGTTTCAGGATCCGTAAGAACGGTGTGCTCATCACCGACTCACTGGCAAGCTACACCGTATTTTCCGATGATCTGTTCGACAGCGGGTATCTGCCAGGATTCCCAGTGGGTTTCCTGAGTGATGATGAACCCAGGGAGAGGGTCTTTCCGGGGGATACGGTGACCTTTGAACTGGAGAGCATTGACCAGGCCTATTACGATTTTGTCACCGATGCGCAGCTCGAGATCATAGGCAATATCCCGCTGTTTTCAGGGCCCGCTGCCAATATCAAGTCCAACATCAGCAACGGGGGTGCAGGCATTTTTGCGGCCTATTCCATCCTGAGGGCGTCGACCGTCCTCGAACCATGAAAACTGAGGCCTGTATTAAAAGGACTCATTGAAAGTCATGCCCGTGAGGAAGCCTACAAATATTTATGCAGTAAAGATTAGCTCCGCTGAGCTCGCAAGCTCGGCTTTAAGTAACGAGCGGGCATAATGAAAAAGAGGCCGTATCTTCTGATACAGCCCCTTTATCGTGTATATGGCAAGCGGATCTAGTAGATTCCTATCTGGTGCTTGTGTTTCACAACCATCTCAGGACTTCCGTCGAAAGTAGTGATCAGTCCGGTGGCGGTGATGTGCTCCCCAAGGAAGTATCTTTCGGGCCTCCAACTATATCTGCGGGCCACGTTCCCAGGCAATATCACGGTGAATTGCTGGTACGGGAAGTCCCCTCCAAAGAATAGCAGGTAATCGTCGGTTTCCTTGTTGTGCCAGGTGGCATAAACCCTGCCGTATACCATGGCTACCTCTCCCAGATTGTATTTGGCATCGAAGACCGAGATGGTTTGGATCCTGTGTCCGTAATTATAGTTCCAGTGATAGTCAGGATACCACTTGCGGTAATTTCGGTACATGCTTCGGGTCCAGTAAATGTCGGTATATGATGGATAATACAGCACATTGTAATGGTGCAGGTAGGTATCATGGTGATAATGGAACCTTACCTTGGTGGTAGGGTAGGCATAGTGATAATGGTGTCCTCCGTAATAGTACCTGTTGTGGTACTTGGCCGTGTGTTTGGGCGCAGAAAATCGCGGTTTTGCATAGCTATTGCGGGTGGCCGTGCGAGGGGCAGACTGCCTTTGATGGGCTGAATTCACAGTACCCTGACGAGGTGCCGGGGTGGACAACTTGCGTCCCGGTGCGGTAGCCTGGCGCTGAACGGGCTGCTGGGTCTGCACCTTGCGGGCAGGGCTAGTGGCCTTTCTTTGCTGTGCCTGC
>CBDTYO010000155.1:0-9139 GCA_965364615.1 uncultured Bacteroidia bacterium | reverse complement strand
TTTCCGCTATGATGCGAAAACCAACAGTGTGCATACCTGGGCACCGGTACCCATCGAATTCAACGAAACCGACCTGGGCTATACCGGAGTACTGAGCTGGGATTTGGCCCCCGAGAAAACAAGCCGCAACTTTTCCATCATCCCCTATGTGCGCGGGGGGGTATATAAGGATTATGAAAATGACGCTCCCGCTGAGCCCTTGTTCCAGGCCGGATTGGACGCTAAAATTCCCGTTACTTCCAGCCTGAACCTGGATGTGACCCTGAATCCTGACTTTTCCCAGGTGGAGGTGGATGAACAGGTCACCAACCTGACCCTGTTTGATGTGAGGCTGCCGGAAAAAAGACTCTTTTTCCTGGAAAATGACGATGTGTTTGCCGACTTTGGCATCCCTCCCATGCGGCCCTTTTTCTCCCGTAAAATCGGATTGGATGAGGATGGTTCGCCCATCCCCATCCTTTATGGAGCCAGGCTCAGCGGAAACGTGAACGAGAACCTCCGGATGGGAGTCATGAACCTGCAAACCAGGGAGAAGGAAAGTTTCCTGGCACAGAACTACACCGTGGCAGCCTTCCACCAGCAGGTACTGGCCCGCTCGGTCGTTAAGGGATATATTCACAACCGCAGTGCCATAGGTCCGGAAGACCCAGACTACAACCGGAATGCAGGATTGGAGTTCCTGTACCGGTCTGCCGACGGAAGGTTCCAGACCTTCGGAGGGTATTCCAAATCACTTTCTCCCGGCCTGACCCAAAAAAGTTCAGCCTTCCACACCGGCATTGGTTATGACAACCGCCACGTGAGTGTGTATTCCAATTTCTCAGGCATGGGCGAGAACTACCGCGCCGATATAGGCTATCTTATGGGCCAGAAATACTACGATGCCGAGCGCGATACCTCCATCCATATCGGATTTTACCACCTGTTCAGCCGGGCTGCATATACTTTCTATCCGGAAAACAGCCAAAAGATCATCTCCCATGAGGTCAACGCCAGGCATATTTACGACTTTGCTACGGACATGACCTTCCTGCAAAACGAAGTGGAAGCAGGCTATACCCTCAAGTTTGCATCCACCGCACAGGTAAACGCCACCATAGGCCACAATGGCGTCCACCTGCTTTTCCCTTTTGCTTTTCTCAACGATGAACCCCTGCCGGTGGGCATCTATTACAACAACACGGCCGAACTGGGATTCCAATCGGACCAGCGTCGGCTTTTCAGCGTCAAGGGGGGAGCCTCTTACGGATCTTTTTATGGTGGGACCCGCACCAAGATTCTCCTCCAGTTGAAATACAGGACACAGCCCTGGGGGAATTTCTCGGTGAATTTCGAACAGAACGACCTGAATTTTCCCGACCCCTACGGATCAGGGAACCTTTTCCTTATCAGTCCACGCATCGAGATCAACTTCTCCAGGAGCCTGTTCTGGACCACCTTTCTGCAGTACAGTACCCAGCGGGACAACTTCAACATCAACAGCAGGTTTCAATGGCGCTTTGCCCCCATGTCGGACCTCTACATCGTTTATACCGACAACTATGCCGTGGAATTCTGGGGGCCCAAGAACCGGGCCCTGGTAATCAAACTGAACTACTGGTTCAGTCTGTAAAATTCCCTGATAACAAAAGCGTTTGTCAAACATGTAAGCACTTATCCTGTTTTTTTCTATATTTGTTTAAGGATTATTGTCTCATCTTGTGACATTAGATGTGGCATACCCCTTATGAAAATGTAATATATTCTTTTGTAGGTGTTTAACTTATAAATAATGACCCTCATGACAACAAAATCCTACCCCACTGGCAGAAGCGTGCTGATGTTCCTCGTAGTGGCCTTCTCTGCCCTGTCCCTGCACGCCCAGGAAGCACCCTGGATGAGAAACCGGGTGGTTTCCCCAGAAATACATGAAGACAACAGTGTCACATTCAGGATCTTCGCTCCGGATATAGGAAAAGCCAGCGTCAGCGGCAACTGGATGGAAGGATGGGGAGCCAGCGAGCCGTTGGTCAGGAACGATACCGGATTATGGACACTCACCGTGGGCCCCCTGGCGCCGGAGATTTACACCTATACCTTCAGGCTGGATGGCATCACCATGATGGATCCCGGCAATGTCCGTGTCATGCGGGATGGTGCCCGGCATGCCAGCATGCTTTTCATCCCCGGTGAAGCCTCGGATCTTTACCAGGTACAGGATGTGCCCCATGGCACCCTGTCCAAGGTCTGGTATGAGTCCCCCACCCTGGACATGACGCGGAGGATGTATGTATATACCCCTCCCGGGTACGAATCCGGCTCCGACAAATACCCGGTCTTTTACCTGCTCCATGGCGGGGGTGGGGACGAAGATGCCTGGACCACCCTGGGCCGGACCTGCCAGATCATGGACAACCTGATCGCTCAGGGGAAAGCCAAACCGATGATCGTGGTGATGACCAACGGGAATCCCCGGGATGCAGCCTCTCCAGGCGAAGCTCCCCCGAAAAAAGAAGGTGCCGGGAATGATATTTTCAGCATGGGATCAGGGGCTTTCGAAAAGAGCCTGGTCACGGATGTCATTCCCTTTGTGGAAAAACACTACCGGACCCTCACAGGAAAAGAAAACAGGGCCGTCAGCGGACTTTCCATGGGGGGCATGCAGACCATGAACCTGGCCTTCGATCACGCCGACACCTTTGATTATTTCGGGGTGATGAGCATGGGACTTACAGATCCCGATCCTTCGGGCCGCACCTGGTTCCAGGATGTGGACGAACGCATTAAGAAACTGGAATCAAACGGTTACAAGCTTTATTGGATTGCCTGCGGCACAGATGATTTTCTCTACCAGGCTGCCAAAAACCTGGTGGCAAAAATGGAGGAAAACAAGCTGGAATACACCTACCGGGAAAGCAGCGGAGGGCATACCTGGAGCAACTGGCGGATCTACCTTTCCGAATTTGCCCCCTTATTGTTTAAATAGTGCCATAGGCAAACCGGCCCGGGAATATCATCAAATTTTTCCTGAAACAGGAGAACAAGCTATTATATTTGTCCATGCCTTTGCCCAACGAAAAAGACTATGTAACGAACATTGCCTTTGATTCGGTGATCTTCGGGTTCTCGGGCAACAGACTGAAGATCCTGATCATGCATTACCACGATACAGGCCTGTATGCCCTGCCAGGCGGATTTGTGAAAAGGACGGAAAACCTGCCCGATGCCGTGAAACGGGCCGTGAGGGAACGAACCGGACTGAAAGACATTTACCTGGAACAATTCCACACCTTTGGAAGCCTCCACCGCTCCGATCCTGAAAGCATGAAATTGATCCTGAAGGCCAACGGACATTCCGTGGATGCATCTTACTGGATGCTGGACCGCTTCTTTTCCATCGCCTATTACGCGCTCATCAATTACGAGGAGGTGGATCTGAAACCCGATTTCCTGTCCGATTCCATTGAATGGTACGGCCTTGATGAGTTGCCCCCTTTGATGCAGGATCACCAGGAAATTGTGGACATGGCCCTGCAAACCCTCAGGGATAACCTGGAAAAGAAACTCATAGGCGGCAATTTGCTGCCAGAACGTTTCACCATGAAGGAACTGCAAAAGGTCTACGAGGCCATCCTGGGTGAAAAACTGAGGCGCACCACCTTCCAGCGCAAGATGCTCAGCCTGGACATCCTCCAAAGGCATGAGAAAAGATACAGTGGCAAGGCGCACAAGGCGCCTTACCTCTACAGTTTCAAAAAATAGCTCTTATTCCTCCATGGTGTAATACCTCTCCCAGAATTTTAACTGGTCCAGGTCAGGCAGGATTTGCAGGGTGCTGAGGGTATCCAGGATCATGGCCTGCTCCTGCTCCGGGCCATAGGCTTCCCACCGGGGAAGTCCGGGTCCGTTGGGATCTCCGTTTCGGGCAAAGTTCACCCAGTAAGAAGACATCAGGGTGGCAATTTTTTGGTCGACTTCTTCCCAGGGACGATCCAGGGTATGCAGGTTGTCATAGGCATAGACAATCTCGCCGGAATGGAAAGCCCCGAATTGTGTTTCGGGCGTATGGGCCGGTAACGCCCGGTTGAAATTGTACAGAAAGACGGGGGATCTTTTTACTGCCGTCTGGACTTTCGCCCACATATAGCCCTGGATCCCAAAGCTTTCATCCCGGCTCATGTCCAGCTGCGAGCGAACGGCTTCTTCCTCGCTGCCGGCCGGATACACCTCCAGGCAGGCCTCTGCCAGCTCTCCGAACCGGGATTGCACCTGCTCCCTGAAACGATCGGCCGCCTGGGTCCTGCCCATCACCCGGTCGTCTTTGTTCCATCCCGCAATTACGGGCACATCGTTCTGGTGTCCCTGCCGATAAGCTTCCATGACACTTTCCGGCAGGACATGGCCATCCACAAAGGGGGCGCTCATTCCGCCACGGGCCTTGAGGATCGAATCGGCAGGCAGCGCACGAAGCTCAGCCAGGGAACTGGCTCCCAGACCTTCGCCAAAGGCTACCCCCAGTTGTTCGGCGTCTTCCAGGGTCATTTCAGGGCGCAATGGGCTGGAGACAAAAGACGCCCCGCTCTGTGCAATGGCCCGTTGAAACAATCCTTTGGCCAGGGGCGAAGCTGTAAGGAAATTGACCGCAAAGGAACCTGCCGATTGTCCGGCGATGGTCACGTTCCCCGGGTCGCCCCCGAATCGCGCGATGTTCCTTTGTACCCACTCCAGGGCGGCTACCATATCCAGGAGGGCGTAATTGCCCGAGCTGCCATATCCCGATTCTGCCGTGAGTTCCGGATGGGCCAGGAATCCGAAAACCCCTACCCGGTAATTGAAGCTGACAAATACCACTCCCTTCTCAGCCATGGCATTGCCGTCATAGATGGCACATCCGCTGCCGCCGGAACGAAAACCTCCCCCATATATATATACCAGGACGGGCAGCTGATCCGCTTCCGTATCGGCCCGGGTCCACACATTCAGGTAGAGGCAATCCTCCCCTATGGGTTCCCTGGGGATCAGGAATTCTTCCGACCAGAACATGAAGGGGGCTGGCGCTGCCTGCATGGGACTGGGACCAAAATGGGTGCATTCCCGCGTTCCCTCCCAGGGCGACACCGGCTGGGGTGCCTTCCAGCGCAGATCTCCCACCGGGGGTGCGGCAAAGGGGATCCCTTTGAAGGAGATCACTCCCGATCCGGGATCCATCCGTCCCAAAATGGGTCCGGATTCCACCTGAACGGTTTCCTCAATGATTTTTGTTTTTTCCGTGCATGCTCCCAGGAGGACGAGGACCATCAGTATCATGCTTCGCCATAGTTTCATAGCCTTCTGTTTAAGGGTTTGGTTTGTGTTGCTTTAAGGGAGTTCTCTCCACTTCTTCAGGAGGAATTCGGACATTAGCCAGTCATAGGCATTGAACCGGGCAAAACCGCCTTTTCCCTCCTTGTTGGCTTCATAAAAATCCCTGACAATCCGGGTAAGAACCGGATGGGATACATGGGCCCCGTCGATGCTGTTCAGGGCAAAATTGCGATCCATCATGTCATAGCCTGCATCTGTAAGGACACGTTGGTAGGCCTTTACGGCTGCTTCGGTCTCGCCCAGGCCATACAATGCCTCAGCGGCCATCACCGCCACCGCGGAGGAGGGATCCCCGGATGCCCTGATCAGGGCATCCACCTCGCCTTGTGCCGCATCCCGATGGATCAGCAGGCCCACGGCACCCCAGTAACGCATGGCCGGATGTTTGTGTTTCAAGAATATCTTGTAGGCAGGGATGTCAGCTTTGGGCAGGCTGGCTTTTTCTGCGGCATCCATCAGTTCATCGAAGGGACAGGCCTCCGAGCGCATGTAGTCGTACATGGAAGCCTCTCCCATCAGGGATCGGTACTCGGTTTCGGGGATCAGTCCCACATCCCTGATCTCGGTCATCCAGGCCTTGTTCTCTGCCCGCATGCGCTCCAGTACATCCTTGTAGGCGGGATCGAAGGCCAGGTTGTTCACCTCCCAGGGATCGTTCTGCGTATCGTATAGTTCTTCCACAGGCTTGGGAAGAAAGGGAATGCGCTGAATATCATTGAGTTGTCCGGTATGAAAGGCGTGCTCCCAGGCCCGTGCCGAAGGAGCCATGAACAAGAAGTCGAGGTGCTGCAAAGGAATGCGGAAGGGCATGTAGTTCCGGATATAGCGATATTTCTTATCCCTGACCGCCCTGCACATGTCGATGCGCTCGTCCATTCGCTGGCGGGTCATGTGAATGTATTCAGGCTCTTTGGTCATCTGCGGACCCAGAAAAGCATCTCCCTGCATGACATCGGGAATGGCTGCTCCTGTGATGCTCATCAGGGTGGGCGCCAGGTCGACAAAACTGATCATCCGGTCGACCACATCCCCCGGTTTTTCGGCCGGAAAGAGCTGTTTGTATTTTTCCGGGATCCGGACAATGAAAGGAACCCTGGTTCCCGTTTCGTATACATACCTTTTGCTCCTGGCCAGCACGCCTCCATGGTCGGCATAATAAAACACGATGGTGTTTTCTGCTTCCCCCAGGGCATCCAGTTCCCGCAACAACTCACCGACCCGGGCATCCATGATTTCTACCTGGTCGTAATACAGGGCCCAGTCTTGGCGCATTTCCGGGATGTCGGGGTGGTAGGGAGGCAATACCATGGCGGCGGGATTGTGCTTGGGTACCACCGGGTCGCCGGGCCTGCCCGTCAACGCACCCGGAGGGAAGATCCTGCTTTCATGGGATTCCATCAGGTTGAAGATGGCAAAGAAAGGCTTTCCTTCGGGACGATTCTTGTAATGGGCCCGGGCACTGCTCTCATTCCAGATTCCGGCAGGGTCAATGCTGCTGGTGTTGTAATCGGTCTTGACATTATTGGTGCAATAGTAGCCGGCCTGCATGAGCAAAGCCGAATAGGATTCAACCCTGTCGGAAGTGGGATAAGCGCTTCGCATCTGTTCATTGCCGTTCGAAGCCGCATATACGCCGGTGATGATGGTGTTGCGGGCGGGTGAGCAAACCGGACAGTTGGCGTAGGCACGGTTATAGCGAAATCCCTCCCGGGCCAGCTGGTCCAGATGAGGAGTGGTGGCATTTTTGTCCCCGTAACATCCCAGAAAAGGACTGTTGTCCTCGCTGGTGATCCACAGGATATTGGGCAGACTGTTCTCTTGCGCAAATACGCTACATGTGGCAAAGGACAGGAGCAGAAAAAGCCCCCCGATAATCAAGCTGTTGGTATGTTTCATGTGGATGGTATTTGTATGGTATTTCTTTCAAATGCAAGATCATTGAAATAGCAGGGGGACAAACTCACTGAGGTAGATCCTCCAGTTCTTCCAGATATGCCCCCCTTCACTTTCGCGGTAAGTAAATGGCATGCCCATGTTCTCCAGTTTGGCTTTGTATTCCTGGTTGTTCCCATAGAGGAAGTCGGTTTTGCCAATCCCTATCCAGTAGAGTTCGTATCCGTTCTCCATCTGCTTATGCAGGGTGCCATCCAAGTCCTGGTAGACCTTGGAGGTGGTGTTCGGGTTGGGGAGAATCGCCGCCGAAAAGAGTCCCACATAGTCAAAGGCATTGGGATAATACCTTGAAATATGCATGGAATGATAGCCCCCCATGGAGAGTCCGGCCACCGCCCTGTGTGCCTTGTCTGATTTTACCCGGTAGCTGCTTTCCACAAAATCCACAATGTCCATGAAGGTCTCTTCGTAGGTTCCATCCATGGTTTTAGGGACCATGAAAGCAGGCTTGTAGTATCCCTGGGTCCCTTCGCCCGGAGCAGCATCCTGGATCACATTCCCATTGGGCATGACCACGATCATGGGCTTGGCCTTTCCCTGGGCGATCAGGTTGTCCATGATCTGGGCAGCCCGGCCCAGTTCGATCCAGGCCTCTTCGTCCCCGCCGGCTCCGTGCAAGAGGTAGAGCACGGGATACTTTTTCCGCGATGCCTCATAGCCTGGAGGTGTATATACTGTGAGGCGGCGCTTCAAATTGAGCCCGGGCGAATCATACCACCTGCGGGTCACAGAGCCGTGGGGAACCGGATTGACCTTGTAAAGGTCGGCCTGTCCGCCACCCACAATAAAAATGTTGGTCAGCGTGGCGATATCCCGGCTTACAAAGGCATTGTTGGGATCGTTGACCCGCATTCCGTCCACCAAAAATGCATACCCATAGAGTTCCGGCTCCATCTCCTTCGTGGTATGGGTCCAGAGCCCTTTATCGTCTTTGGTCATGGCCACGGATCCTGGTACCCAGCCCTCGGCGGGCATCCAGTCGCCCGTCAGCTTCACCCCGGCGGCATTGGGTGCCTGGAGCCGGAAAGTAATGGTGTTGTTTTCATGAATTTCAGGAGAGATGATATCCTGTCCGCCCCCCAGGGCCTGCTGGGCCAACGTGGCCGATCCCGCAAAAATTAATGTGGCGAATGAAATGATGATCAGCTTGTGCATTGGGTAGTAAGTGAGTTAAAGTTTCATTGATCAGTAAGTATTATTGTCTCGACTTGAGATCATAGCGGGGAATAGCTAAACAAATTACAACTATTTCCCCCAATTGTTTCTCATGATTAAACCCCGGGTCTGAGAATGAGTCAAAAGCACATACCAAACCTCCTAGGTCCGTTTGTGAGATTTTTGTAACTTGCCATTATTGTGTACTTTTTACACAAATATATATAAATCACTTCACTTACCATCCATACACCAATTCAATGAAACAGAAAAAGAGTAAAAAAAGCACCGGCAAGGGACTCTCCAGGAGAGACTTTATCGGAAAAACCGCTGTAGCTACAGCGGCCTTTACCATTGTACCCCGCCATGTACTTGGCGGACCCGGGTATACTGCACCCAGCGACATGGTCAACGTGGCCGGAATCGGCCTGGGGAACCAGGGAGGAAGCGATATCCGGAACATTGCCACTCCCGATGTGCCCATTACGGGACGCAGGGGCCTGCCCGGCATGAGATTCTACCGCTATCCGGGAGTTAGGCCCGAACGCAGAAGGCCTGCCGCCAGGGCAGCGTTCAGCGCCTCGGCATCAAGGCGCTCTCCCTCCCCCCTGCCGCCCTGACGCTTTCCCGCCCCCGTCCTCCTCCTTCGCCCTTCTGACTATGCTTCTCGACCGCCCTTGAGCTCGTC
>CBDTYO010000154.1:0-9167 GCA_965364615.1 uncultured Bacteroidia bacterium | reverse complement strand
ACGGAAAAGAATACGTGTTTCATGGGGGGAACCGCAGAAACATGTCATCCATGACATTTATCTGTCCGGAACAGAAGGTGGCTGCTGCTTTCTTTGCCAATATCGATCTGACCTTTGTGGATCGATATCAATACCCCAACCTGGTCAATATACTGAACAACATCATCCGCATTGCCCTGGGTGAGGAGGTCTCAGAATTTGCTCTTCCTCTGGGGACCGATCCCACGAAAAATGCCTTTCAACTGCCAGAAGAAAACCTGGACACATACCTGGGTGATTACCGCCTGAGCGAGGGAGCTGACTGGGTCTATCTCGACAGCCGCTTATCTGTGATGGAGGAGGAGAATGGTCTGGTGGGGGAGATCACCCGGGGCGATCAGGTCCTGGAACGGTTCGCCATTGATTTCCTGACCCCGAAAACCGCCGTGTCCCGGAATCTGAATATGCCCCAGGAGATCCAGTTTGGTTTTATGCGCAGCGGGGCAGTATCGGACCTGTACATCTCCGGGAAAAAATATTCCCGGATCTCGGAGGATTACCTGTCCCAATTTCAGGAGGTGTTTTCGCCGGATGGCCGGATCCGTTTCCTTGTACCCCGGTCTTTTCACTTCCTTTGGGAAGGGAGTTCCTTTGAGGGAGCAAACCAGGAAGAGACGCGGATGCAGGGAAGGGTCATTGAAGATTTCACCTCCCTAGATTCGGTGTTTTCGGAATTTCTTCCAGGCCATGAGATCCAATACCGGGGACTGGAGCTTACCGAATTGGCTGGCAGCCGATACTGGATTTCCAAAGCGTTTATATCCAGTCGCCAGGACCAGTCTTACTCTCATTATCTGACGCTGACCCAGCGCGAACACAGGGCCTATGCGCTACTCTTAAGTACACATGGAAATCTGAGTCTGGCAGTGAGCAAGCTGATCCCGGCTTTCAGGGAAAACTATTCCTGGTAAACTGGCTATTCCACCACGGCTTTCCGGACCAGTTCCCAGTATTCGTCGGCGAAAGGAACGCCCATGTGCGGGATGTACTGGGTGAAGGCCAGTCCCACCATATTGTTTTTGGGGTCCGCCCTGAAAAAGGTGGAGGCCATTCCGGTCCAGCCATATTCCCCTGTTTCCAGGTTCACCTGGCCGCCGAGGCCATACCCCATGCCCTCGCCATAGGTGGTGGTGGGGGGCATCTGATCGCTCATGATCAACTTCACCGTGCTTTCCTCCAGCACCCGCACCCCATCCAGCTGGCCTCCATTGAGCAGCATCTGTCCGAAGCGGCCGTAATCGCCGATGGTGGATACCAGTCCGCCCCCGCCCGAAAACAGGGTCACCTTTTGCTTCACCCCGTTGGTCATCCCTTCCGCCGGGGTCAGTTTCCCGCTTTCCCGGTCGGGGGTATAGATCATGGCCAGGCGCCCAAAATCCTCTTCGGGCACCTGGAAGCCTGTATCTTCCATGCCCAGGGGGTCAAACAGGCGGGTTTGCAGGAATTCATCAAAGGGCATGCCCGACAGGACCTCCACCAGGTATCCCGCCACATCGATGGATACGGAATACTCCCATTGGGATCCGGGCTGGTTTTTCAGGGGGATATCTGCCAGAAGTTTTACCATGTCCTTAAGCGACTGAATGGCCCACATGCCTTCCGGAGTGGCCTGAATGTACAGGGAATCCACGTGGGAGGTTCCCCAGCCATAGCAAAATCCGGCGGTGTGGGTAAGCAGGTGCCTGATGGTGAAAGCTTCCTCTTGTTCCACTTCCTCCCCGTCTGCCCAGACTTTGGTATCGGCAAACTCGGGGATGTAATTTTTGACCGGATCGTCCAGCTGGAATTTGCCTTCGTCATACAATACCATCAAGGCTGCAGCCGTAATGGGTTTTGACATGGAGTAGATCCGGAAGATGGCATCCTTTTCCAGGACCCGGTTTTCTTCCATATTGGCCAGACCAAAGGTCTGCTGGTGGGCAGTTTGCCCATCCTTGAGAATCAGTACGGAAACGCAGGATAGTTTGCCCTCCTCCACATAGGATTGCATCAGTTGGTCAGCCCGGGCAAGGGTATCCAGAGAGAGGCCTTCCGACTGGTTCGAAGAGGTGTTGCAGGAAAACGCCATTCCCAGGGACAGCGAAAGGATCAGGGCCAAACCATACGGCAGGGCGGGTAATTTTTTCATGGAATACAGGGTTTGAAATTAAATGACAAGGTAAGGAAATTTCCCCGTGGATTTTCTGTACTGCTGTAGCAATATTCGTGAACTTTCGGTATTTTCGGCCTGATGCGCCCTTTCAGACTTTTCCTTATACTTATAGCCTGCCTGCCTGCCACCATCCTGGCTCAGACTTCTTTTGAGGAGTTGGTGGAAAAGACCTTTGGCAGTGATCAGACGCTGGTCAACGGGATCCAGTTCAGCAACCAGTACATCCGCATTGAAGGCAATCCTTATTTCATGGATGGAAGGTACCAATTCGGCGCTGTTTGCATCAACGATCGATGGTATGATCCGGTCAGAATGCGCTACAACCTCTACACACAGAAAGTGGAGATTGAATACATGACGCCGGAGGATCATATGAATCAACTGATCACGGTACCGGAACAGATGCCGGAATTCATCCTCGGGGGCTACCTGTTCAGGCGCATGAGCTTGGGGAATGACCGTGCGGCCTACTACATGGTCTTGACCACCGAAAATACGGAGTGTTATATCGGTTGGTCCCTGGATGCAGTGGGCGGGGGAAATACCCGTAAGCGGTTCACTCCACTGGAAAGAAAGTGCTGGATCGGCCACGATGGACACTGGATCATGTTTGATGACCGAAGGAGCTATCTCGGGGCCTTTCCACCTGAGCGAAAGAAGGAGTTCAGGGATTTGCTGAAATGGAAAAAGTTCCATTTTGGGGTGGCGGGCACAAACGAGTGGGTGGATCTTGTCTGGGCCACCTTGCGTCTCATCGAGGAAGGGGGAAACCCGTGAAAAATGTGCGACTCATATTTTTGGCGGCTCTGCTGGCGCTGCTTCAGGGGGTCAGTGGTCAGGACAAGGCCCTGGTCTTCGATGGGCAATTCGAAGGCGCAGAATTCGCGGATTTTGCCGAAGCGGTGGAGGGGCAGACCGGTGTACGATTCTTCTACAAGGAATCCTGGGTAAAGGAGATCAGGATAGATCTGTCGGCTTCCGGTCGGCCCCTTCTGCCTGTGCTGGATTCGCTTCTGCATGGCGCCGGTCTGAATTATTTCCTTGATGAATGGGGTCATTTGTTTCTTACGGACACCCTGAACCTGATCGCTTCCATACCGGATTACACCGTTGTTTCGGCAAATCCGGCAGAAGAGCCGGAACCAGAATTGCAGGAACTTACCCTGGCTGAACGCCTCTACATTGACGGGAGGAAGGACCGGGTTCCGGAAGTGATTCGTGTGGGTACAACTGAAGGGTCCGTTCCTGGAAGGAATGCCCTGGTGACGGGGCGGATCTCGGATGAGGATAGCGGGGAACCCCTGATCGGTGCCACAGTTTATATACCCTCCCTTTCAAAGGGTACGGCTACAGGATTGGACGGGCGCTTCAGCCTGTTGGTCAAACCTGGGAGCTATGAGGTGGAATGCAACAATATGGGCATGGAACCCCTGCGTTTCACCCTGGTGGTAAATTCTGACGGTGATGTGAACCTGAGCATGACCCGGACCCTGATTGCCCTGGATGAAGTGGTGGTTACCGCTGGTCAGCACGACCACGTGAGTGGAAGCCAGATGGGTTTTGAAAGACTCAACTACAGCATATTAAAGCAGGTACCCCTGGTGATGGGAGAAAGGGATATCATCAATGTGGTGAAATTACTTCCAGGGGTGCAAAGCGTGGGAGAGGGCTCAGCCGGCTTCAATGTCCGGGGGAGCTCGGCAGATCAGAACATGATCTATATCGACAAGGTCCCTGTGTACAACAGCTCCCACCTCTTCGGTTTTTTCACCTCCTTCAGTCCGGAAATTGTCCGGGACTTCACCCTCTATAAAAGCAATCTGCCCGCATCCTACGGCGGCAGGCTGGCCTCTTTTTTTGATGTTCGGAGCAAGCAGGGCAACATGAAGCGTTTTTCGGCCCGGGCCGGCATCAGCACCGTATCTGCCTACGCGGCCCTGGAAACCCCCATCAAAAAGGAGAAAAGCTCCCTGGCATTGAGCCTCAGGACCACCTATTCTGATTGGATCCTGAAGCTTATGCCGGATCCCATGCTTCGGAACAGTGCAGGCGGTTTCAACGATCTTAGCGGGGTATATACCCTGAATGCCAGTGAGAATACACGCCTGAAAGTATTTGGCTACCGGAGTCATGACCGGTTCAAATTGGGCACTCTACAGGAATATACCTATGGCAACACAGGGGGAGCGGTAGATGTGCAACAACGTTTCAACCAGCGGATCACGGGAAACCTGGCCCTTATATACAGCAGCTACCGGTTTAACAATATCAATACGGAAATACATACAGCAGCCTTTGAACATCCCTATCGCATCCATCACTCAGAGTTGAAAGCGGACTTCGACTGGTTGTCCCTGGGAAAGCACAAGCTGAGTTTTGGTGCCAATTCCATATATTACCGGCTCGACCGGGGAACCATCGGACCCTACGGTGGCGCTTCTTTGGTGAAGCCGCTGGAGCTGGGCCTGGAAAACGGGGTGGAATCTGCAGTTTACCTGGCCGACGAAATGGATCTGAACGGGCGTTTGAAGGTCTACGCAGGTTTGCGTATCTCCACCTTTCTGGCACTGGGGCCTTCCCGCATCCGGACCTATGCTCCGGGAATGCCCCCCCTGCAAGAGAATGTCCTGGACACCCTGCAGGTGCCCGGCGGAAAGGTTAGCAGGGCCTACTACGGCCTGGAACCCCGGCTGAACCTCAGGTACCTGCTCGGAGGCAACTCCTCCTTGAAGTTCTCTTACAACCGGGGGTATCAGTACCTGTTTGTTCTGAGCAATACGGTGGCCATGGCACCCACTGATCAGTGGAAACTGGTGGATTACCACATCAGGCCCCAGTACCTGGACCAGGTCTCAGCAGGTTATTACCAGAGCTTTCCCCGATCCGGTATGAGCACCTCCGTGGAGCTTTACCGGAAATGGGGACACAATATTGTGGAGTACCGCGACGGGGCGAACTTTACCACAAGCCCCCATGTGGAAAGTGAGACCCTGCAAGGGAAACAGAAAGCCTACGGGGTGGAGACCATGATCCGGAAAAACACGGGGGCTGTCAATGGGTGGGTGTCCTACACCTGGTCCAGGTCGTTCATGCAGGTGGGAGTGCCGGGGAGTACCGAACAGATCAATGGAGGGGAATCCTATCCTTCCAATTTCGACAGGCCCCACAATGTGAGCATGGTGGTCAATTACCGGAGGGGCCGGCGAATGAGCCTCTCCGCCAACCTGGTGTATATGACCGGTAGGCCTTCCACTTACCCGGTATCTGTCTATTATGAACATGAGATCCCTTACATCCACTATTCGGAACGGAACAGGTACAGGTTTCCGGACTATTTTCGCATCGATCTGTCCATGAATATTGAAGGGAGCCTGCGAAAACATAAAATGTTTCACAGTTACTGGATGGTGGGATTATATAATGTGACCGGAAGAGACAATGCTTACTCGGTGTATTTTAAGAATGAGAATGGAATCATAAAAGGATACAAATTGTCCATTTTCGCCCAACCCATTGTGACTTTGTCCTGGAACGTGAAACTTGGTAATTATGCCAGTGAATAGGCTACATATCATTTGGGCCCTCTGCCTATTGTGCGCATCCTGCGTGGAGCCATACGAGCCTGTACTGGAGGAATCCCAGGAGGTGCTGGTGATCAGCGGAATGATCACCGACTCCCCGGGCCGGCATGAAGTGAGGATATCCCTGTCTTCGCCCTACTCATTTCCCGAGTTCCAGGGAGTGGAGCACTGTCTGGTCAACGTCACCGATCAGGATGGGAACATGCTCCACTATACCGATCAGGGAGGGGGGATCTACGCCGTCGATGTGCCGGATTCCTTCCTGGAGGTTGGAGATGCAGCCAGCCTCTATGTATTTACTCCCAATGGCAGGGAATACCGTTCAGGCTTTGACACCCTCCTTTCCTGTCCGGAGCTTGACAGCGTCTACTGGGAGTTGGAAACCCAGGGTACGGCCGATCCGGAGAGGAGCCTTCCCGGCATACAGTTTTATCTGGATATGACAGGCTCCTCCGAAGATTCCAGAAACATCATCTGGAGGGTGGATGAAACCTGGGAATTCTGGGCTTCCCTCTTTGGCAATATGATCATGCGGGAGATGTACTACACGGAAAGTTTTTTAAGCCGGGACATATTTAAATGCTGGGACAGCCAGGCCCTGGATCATGTATATACTGCCAGTACGCGGAACCTGTCGTCCAATGCCCTGCGCAGGATACCCCTTCATTTTGTGTCCAATCAGACGGAACGTTTACAGATCACATACAGCCTGTATGTCCGACAGCAATCCCTTTCGCTGGAAGCCTACGACTACTGGCAGCGGATGAACAAGCAGGCGGCTGAATCGGGGGGCCTGTATGAGGAACAACCGGCCTCGGTACCGGGCAATATCTATGCCGTGGATCAATCGGAGGGAGAGGTGCTGGGTTTCTTTTATGCCAGCCAGGTCAAGGAAAAACGCATCTATGTGCACAACAATAACCTGTTTGATTTCTGGATTCCAAAGGTGGATTGTGAGTACCAACCCCTGAGCACCCTCTGGCAGCAGCCATTCATTAAATTTCCGGTATACATTTATGTCCCCGGTCCCTTCCAGCCCTCTTTTTGGGGGCCTGCAGAATGTTTTGACTGCAGGCTGCAGGGCGGAGACACCATCAGGCCAATACCCTGGGAAACATGGCCGTAAATGCACATACCACGAAGCAGCTGTGCTTAAGGTGCAGGTCATTTCCAGGAAAATACATCCTGGATTTCCTGCTTGTTGTTGCCCTGTTCCAGGGTGTACTGTTCCTTGGTGCCATGAACCTGCAGGCCCAGAGCTCGCCTTTTGATCCCGGCTGGAGGGCAGAAGCAGCCAAGATCAAGGAAAAACTCACCTGCTTCACAGACCGGGGACTGTATGTGGTGGAAGAAGCGATTCGCTTCAGTGCCATCCTGCACGATAACAGGCCTTCCCATTACCTACCCTGGAGCCGGGTACTGTATGTGGAATTGGTATCAGCTGACGGAGCCGGCCTGGCCAGTGGCAAATATCCTGTCACTGAAGGGAAGGCCATGGGAGAGATCCCCATTCCTGCTGATTTGCTTAGTGGGGCTTACTACCTCAGGGCCTATACCCGGTGGATGAGAAACTTCGGGCCTGAAAGCTATTCCTATGTTCCGCTACGCATTGTGAATCCCTACCGGTCCGAAATGGTTGAAAGCATCGCTGCGGAAAGTGCAGATGCCCTCCCCGATGGTTCAGTTGTGCATGCTTCCATGGTGGAATTCAATGTCCATCCCGGTGATTTTCGCAGGTCAGAACAGGTTTCCATGGAGCTTCATCCGGTCGGAGGCGGAACCATGGATAACATCCATGGATGCGTCACGGTGGTCCCCCGCCTGGCTCTGCCATCGAAAACCTGGAGATTGAAAGCCACAGAGGAGGAAAGCAATGTGGATTCCACGCTGGATTTTCAATTGGGCTTTCTGCCGGATAAGTACGGTCCCTCAATCTCAGGATCGGTGGTATATTCCCAGGCCGGTGTCACCAAAGGAACTGATTCCAGGATTCATTTCACCCTCCTGGGCGATACACCGGGATACCTGGTATGCCGGCCCGATCACACAGGCAGGTTTGCGGTGGCACTTCCTTATTTTCAGGGAAACCTGGAGCTGTTTGTTCAGCCCGAAAGCCACGATGGCAGTGTGACAGAAGTACGAATTGACAGGGATTTTGACCAGCGGCATCTGAGCCTTCCGGCAGCAGACTTTGCGGTGGCTAAGCGGGATCGGCAAAGGGTAGAGATCATGGCAAGGAATGTACAACTTTCCGGAATTTACCGGGGACCTTCCCTTCTGGCTGTGAAAGATACAATGGCCGAGACACCTCCCTTCTATGGCAAGCCTACCCTAACGGTGGACATGGACCGCTATGTGCTTTTGCCCACCCTGAATGAGGTATTCCTGAATCTGGTCCCGGGGGTTACCCCGGTGAAAAGAAGGAACAGGAACTCCTTGGAAATCGATAGTGAGAATCCCGCACTTTCCATGTTTGATCCCCTCATCATGGTGGACCAGGTGCCTGTGTTTGACCTGGAAACTTTCCTGTCCATATCTCCTGCAAAGATCAAGCGCGTTGACGTGGTGGAAGATGTCTATGTCAAAGGAGATATGCGTTTCGGCGGACTCATCAACCTGGTTTCCCGGGACAGGGACATGGCAGGTATTGATTTGCCGGATCGGTCATTTTTCATCGATTACCTGGCCATGCACCCAACATCAGGCGCGAAAAAGGATGCGGTCCAGGGAGGCGACCGAGTGCCCGATACCCGGAATACCCTGCTTTGGTTGCCCCATATGGAGTGGGAAGAGGCCAGTGCCCGCAATATCACCTTCACTGCACCCGATTATCCCGGGGAGTATGTTGTGCTATTTAGGGGCCTGGGTCCGGGGGGTGAACTGTTGTGGGCAGAAACCACCTTTTTGGTCAAATAATTCATGGCCGATTCCGGGCCGCCAGGTTACATCTCTGCAGGACTTCCCTTTTTTGGGCTGAATTTCATGTCCATTTCATTTTTTTTTTAACAGAATGTCCTAACTTGAAGCTGAATTCAAATTCCCAAAAACTGAATCAATATGGCCAAGAAGAAATCTACAAAAAAGGGCGATAAAAAAAAGGATGCAAAAAAGAAAAGGGATAAGAAGAAGATCCTGAAATTGAAACTCGGCAAGAAGAAGGATTCCAAGATGAAAGACGGTAAGAAGAAGGATAAAAAGAAGAAGGATTCCAAAAAGAAGGATTCGAAGAAAAAGCTTCTCACCAAAAAGGATGCGAAGAAGAAGGAGCAAAAAAAGAAAGCCAAGTCCAAGGTTGAGAAAAGCAAGTCTCCCGCAGCAAAGGCCAACCCTGTGGCCCAGCCCAAAGCCAGTCCTGTAGCCAAGTCCAAGCCTGCGGTTCAGTCCAAAGCCAGTCC
>CBDTYO010000153.1:0-9179 GCA_965364615.1 uncultured Bacteroidia bacterium | reverse complement strand
CCATCATGCTTCCCGACCTGGACCTGGGGGTAGTGGTGCTGACCAACTCCTACTATGGAGGAGGTGGATTGTTCAGTGCCGTATCCCAGACCATCGTGGACAGCTATCTGGGCCTGGAAGATCATGGGTGGACCGATCGCTACCTGCAATCCCTTCAGCAAAACAGCGGAAGTGCTCAGGCGGAGGTGGACAGGGTCTGGCAGGTCGTGAAAACCGCCAACGATGATCACATCGATCCGGGAGACTATGCGGGGATATACGAAGATCCCTGGTTCGGAAAGATCAGGATTTACCTGCAGGAGGATCAGCTATGGTTCGCCTCCCTTCGTTCACCTGCCCTGACAGGTCCCATGTTTTATTACAAAGCCAACGCCTTTGCCATAAAGTGGGTCAAACGGGAACTGGATGCAGATGCCTTTGCCATTTTCGGTCTCGACGAAGAGGGAAAGGCACAAAGCATTGCCATGAAGGGGATCTCACCGGATATAGATTTTAGTTATGATTTCCAGGACCTTCACCTGGAACGGGTGGATTAAGCTGCCGGAGACCTGACTGTTTATCCTTTGCTTGAAATATCTTTCAGGCGCTCGGTATCGATCACCTCTATTTTCCGGCCCACCAGGTTGATGATCTGATCCCTTTCTAACTCCTTGAGGATCCGGATGGCGCTGTCTTTGGTCATGCTGGAGAAATCTGCCATGTCCTGCCGGCTGATCTCCGGCCCGATGGTGTCGCTTTTGTATATCTCCTCGGTGAGATAGATCAGGGCATCTGCGATCCTTCCGTGCATCTGCTTGTGGCTCAGCCCCACCATCCGGTCAAGCGTGGCCAGGTAATTGACGGAGCAGTAATTGAGTATTTGCTCTGCAAAGGAGCTGTTCATGGCCAATACTTTCTTGAAATTCTGCACATCCAGAAAACAAACCAGTGTTTCCTGCACCGCCACCACGGAATACTTGTGTTTGCCATTGGAATAAGCCTCCGGTCCTCCCACCAGTTTCCAGGGCACCAGAAAATCCAGCACCAGGTTCCGGTCGTGATGACCCTCGATGTACATCCTGGCAAATCCGTCTATCAGCGATATCAGATAATCTGCCTTGGTCCCCTGCTTGAGGATCACCTCTCCCTCATGGAATCGCACAGAATAGCGATCCTGATTGATGATCGCCAGTTCCTCTTCAGACAAGGAACTGAACAGGGGTGATTTCTTATTGCACTGATCACACCCCACACACTTTTTATCTGTTTTCATATCCAGCTATGACCCTTTTTCGCGCTCCTGCAATATACATAAAAACACAACACTGATACAAATCAATCAAAGGACTGATCTATCCCGATAAAAAACTTAGTATATGTCGTTTTGATTTCCTTTCTCCCATCTCAGATAAGATATATCTTTAGGCACTTCAAACACAGCGATGTCAAGCTGACAAACGTAAATAGAACTGATATGAGAAGATTGATGATGATACTGACGGGATCCATGATAGTGATTCTGACAGCTTGTACCAAATATCAGATTCCCAAGCCGGATTGTCCGGAGAATCTGCCCACCAATGTAAGCTATGCCTCAGATGTCCAGTCCATATTTGACGCAAATTGTGTGATGTGCCACAGCGGTGGGCAGTCGCCTGACCTGAGCCCGGGCTGGTCCTACGACGAATTGACCGGAGGCGGGTACATCGACACAGATTTCCCCTGTTCCAGCAATCTGTATATAAAGCTATCCGGGGGACATAACACCCCCGCTGAAGAGGATTTATTAACCATCCTTGGCTGGATCAGCGAAGGAGCAGAGAACAATTGACTTGAAAAACCAAATAGCTATGAAACGAAATATGAAACTTACCACCATTGCATGTGTCCTGGCATTTCTGTCCGCAGGCTTCTTATTTGGCCAGGATGAAGCAGAACCTGTGATGCCGGCCTTTGAAACCCTTACGCTGGTCGACAATCAGACCACTGCCAATCCCTATAAAGGTCAGTTAATACTTGAGATCCAGCACCGCTTTTCAGAAATCAAGGAAATCGCGGATCTTTTTGGAATCTTTGGAAGTGCCAATACGCGCCTGGGGCTTTCCTACGGAATCACCGACAAGATCATGCTCGGCTTTGGAACCACGCGCACCTTCAAGCTCCAGGACCTGGAATGGAAATACAGCATCCTGACCCAGACCAGCAAGTTGCCCATTTCGCTTTCCTACCACGGAAATGCCGTGTTGGATGCCCGTGATAACAAGTATTTTGGTCCCGAAGAAGATTACCAGTTTGCCTACCGCATGTCCTTCCTGAACCAGCTGATCGTTTCTACCCGTATAGGAAACAAGGTCAGCCTCCAGGCTGCCCCTACCTTTGTCTATTTTAATGCAGTGCCTGAGGGGTACAACAATGCCAATGCCGCCATCAATTTCGGGGGACGTTTTCAGGTACTTGGATTCCACTCCATCATACTGGAATATGACCAGCCGCTGATCAAGGCTGAGAATGATGTATATCCCAACCTGGCACTGGGGGTGGAAATCGGAACCAGTACCCACTCTTTCCGGGTTTTCGCGTCCAATTACAACAGCATTGTCCGGAACCATGGCATCGCCTTCAATGCAAACAATCCTTTTGATGGCAAGTTCCAGTTTGGATTCAACATCACGATCAGGTTCTAAGACATGAAACCCCCAACAAGTATTTTGCTGAGTCTGCTACTGGCTGCAGCCACTCCCCTTTTCGCACAGCCAGAGGATTCCTTAAAACTCAAACCCTCTTATTATGAGGTGAGCGACTACGTGGATGACAACGAAGCCTGCCTGCAATGCCATGGCGAAAGCAAGTTTGTCATCGAGGATCCCAATACGGGGCGATCCACCCATGAACTGATGTACGACGAGCGTGCCATTGACAGGGAGGAATTCTATTCCTCGGTTCACAAAAGCTTTTCCTGCAACGACTGTCATTCCTACGATTACAATGTCTTTCCCCACAGCATTGAAACCAGGCTCGAAGAGCAACTGGTTTGTATGGACTGCCATGGGTATGATGAAACCTATGCCCATTATAACTTTGAGTCCATTGAAATAGAATTTCAGGAGAGCATCCACAACATCGAGGAATTCACCTGCTGGAAATGCCATGATCCCCATAGTTACAAAGCCTTTATGCGGAATGCGGACGACCTGGAACAAGCCGTCCTGTATGACAACAACATGTGCCTGAAATGCCATGCCAACTTTGACCGCTTTTCCCTGCTGACCGAGAGGGAAGAGATTGTGGTGGTGGAAAGCCATGACTGGCTTCCCAACCAGGCTGCTCATTTTAAGAATGTACGGTGCATTGAGTGCCACACAGAGATCAACGATACCATTCTTGTTGCCCATAAGATCCTTCCCAGAGAAGAAGCGGTGGAAAACTGTACCGAGTGCCATTCAAAGGATACCAGGCTGATGCACACATTGTATAAATTCCAGAACCTGGAAGAACGAAAAGGGGGATTTGTGAATGGCATCATGATCAACAACTCTTATGTGATTGGCGCAAACCAGAACGTATGGCTCAACCGGTTCAGCTTGCTGGTGTTCGGATTGACCTTGCTGGTGATCGCCTTCCATACCTATTTGCGTATCAGAAAACAGAAAAAAAGCTAAGATGGCAACAAATCGAATATACCTGTATCCCGTGTGGATCCGGCTTTGGCACAGCATCAATGCCCTTACCTTCCTTTTATTGCTTCTTACGGGACTAAGCCTTCATTATTCCACAGCCGAAACCAGCCTGATTCCCTTTAAGGTGTCCGTGGCGATACACAATGTCTGTGGCATTATATTGACATTCAATTTTGGCATATTTGTCATAGGCAATATGTTTACAGGCAATGGCACCTATTACAGGAAGTGGAGGAAAAACCTCTGGCCCAAACTCTGGAAACAATTTCATTTCTATGCCATCGGGATTTTTAAAGGGGACCCACATCCTTTTCCCATCACCAAGAAACAGAAGTTCAACCCGCTTCAGAAGGTATCCTATGTATTTGCCATGTACCTGGGCATGCCCCTGCTGATCGTTTCCGGGATTGCGCTCATGTTCCCTGAATTAATATCCAACACCATATTCAATATCAGCGGACTCCTGTTCTATGATGTACTGCATGTGGTAGTGGGATTTGTGCTGTCCATGTTCCTGGTGATTCACCTGTATACCTGCACACTGGGAGACAAGCCCGGGACCTTGTTCAAGAGCATGATCAACGGCTACCACGAGGAGCACGAATAGAGCTTCCGCCTCCCATTAGCCTGGGGTTTCCGGACTGTTTTGATTTATATTCAGATTAGTTATAAATAGTACTCACCATCAGTGTATTGGGAGCAAAATAGTACAATAATAACTATTTTACAGCCGCTGATTTATCCAATTAACAAGACCTCTTAAAATGACCCTATATTATAAGACTTTACGTGGATCAGTGAGAGCCTTCCTGGTCCTTTTTCTTTTCCTTGCTGTCCCCAGTATGTCTCTGCACTCTCAATCAGACGAGGACTGCATGATGTGTCATGAAGACACAGAATTAACGGGGATGCTGAACGGACGAATGGTTTCCATGTTTGTGGATACCTCCATTTTCTCACATTCTGTTCACCAAAGCAACACCTGCCTGTCCTGCCATGCAGATGCCGCCGATGAGGGCTTCCCCCATGCCGAAGATCTGAAGCCGGTGGACTGCGGCAACTGCCATACCCGACAGATGGAAAACAACGTGAGGGGCATTCACGGACAGGCCCTGTTGATGAATGATCCGAATGCACCCAGCTGCAAGGAGTGTCATGGACACCACGACATCCTGCACTATACAGATCCCAATTCGCGCACCTATAAAATGAACATCCCCATCCTGTGTGGCACCTGTCACAGGGAAGGCGAAGTGGTGGCCAGGGTGTATGACGTTTCCGAACACAATATTGTGGAGAACTATACCCAGGGCATCCATGGAAGAGGCCTCTTTGAAGCCGGTCTGATTGTAACAGCCACCTGCAACGATTGCCATGGCAACCACCTGGTGCTTCCCCATACCAGTCCCAATTCATCGGTACATTCCACCAGGATCGCCGGGACCTGCATGAAATGCCATACCCGCATTGAAGAGGCGCATAAAAAAGTAATCAAAGGGGAGTTGTGGGAAAAGAATCCCACCATCATACCGGCCTGTTCCAGTTGTCATCCCCCGCACATTGTGGATGTACCCCAGATCCAGGCCAGGATCTCGGACAATTCCTGTATGAGGTGCCACGGCGATGAAAAGCTGCATAAACTGGTGGATGGTGATACTGTATCATTGTTCGTAAACTCCCATGAGCTTCCCAATTCCATGCACAAGAACATCCAGTGCACCAAGTGCCATACCGAAGTGACCGAACACCTCCAACGCCCCTGCTCCACCAACGAACCGGTGGATTGTTCCTCCTGTCACGCCGAGGTATTCGATATGTACTTTGCCAGTGGCCATGGACAGGCTCACTACCAGAATAAAGAGGATGCGCCCTATTGCACCGATTGTCACGGCACCCATGGCACCCAGTCCCGGTACGACGACACATCGCCGGTTTACAGGATGGCCATCCCCCAGTTATGCGGAGAATGTCACCGCGAAGACGGGCAAGCCACCTCACACACTGAGCTCCTGGAAATGAATCCCATAGCCGATTATTCTTCCAGTGTCCACGGGATGGGGCTCACGGGCAAGGGTTTGACGGTTAGTGCCGTATGTACCGATTGCCATACCACACACATGGCCATGAAAACCACCGATGAACGGTCCAGTATCCACCCGGCCAATGTGCAGGCTACCTGCGGAACCTGTCACAAAGGGATTTACGAGACCTACATGCAAAGTGATCATGCCTACACGGAAGACTTTCCAGGCAAAGAATTCCCCACCTGTGTCAAATGTCACAGTGCCCATGTGATCTCCAACGTTCAGCAGGACAAATTCATGAACGAGGTAACCACCCAATGTGGATCCTGTCACAAAGAAACTGCCGAAACCTACATGCAAACCTATCATGGAAAGGCTTATCAATTGGGTTATTTTGAATCGGCCAGGTGTTCGGATTGTCATGGATCTCATAATGTACTGAAATCCACCAATCCCGCTTCCATGACCTCGCCGGAAAACCTGGTGGAGACCTGTGGAGCCTGCCATGTGGGTGCCAATAAGCGCTTCACCGGCTACCTGAGTCATGCCACCCACAAGGACGATCCCAGGATGAATTTCGCCTACATTTTCATGACCACACTGCTTCTGAGTGTATTTAGCTTCTTTGGCATTCACCTTCTGATGTGGCTCCCCCGTTCATTGACAGAAAGGCTGAAGAAAAGGAAAGCTGCACCCAAGGAAGCAGGCAAGAAATACATCCAGCGCTTTTCAAGGAAGCAACGGATTACACATGTGTTTGTGATCGTGAGCTTTATCATATTGGCCCTGACCGGCATGATGTTAAAATTTGCCCACATGGATTGGGCCAAATCCCTGGCCAGGATCATGGGCGGCGTGCACAATGCGGGCGTGCTTCACAGGATCGGAGCAGTGATAACCTTTGGATATTTCGGCTTTCACCTGACCAACCTGATCAGAGAGAAGCGTCAAAAGCGCCTGTCGATGACAAAATTTATCTTTGGCAAAGATTCTCTCTGGTTCAACAGACAGGACATCAAGGATTTCGTCGCCACCATAAAATGGTTCATAGGAAGGGGGCCCCGGCCACAATATGGCAGGTGGACCTACTGGGAGAAATTTGACTACCTGGCTGTATTCTGGGGAGTGGCCATTATCGGCTTCAGTGGACTGGTACTCTGGTTTCCTGTATTATTCACCAAGATATTTCCCGGCTGGCTGATCAATGTTTCTCAGATCATACACAGTGACGAAGCCCTGCTTGCCGTGGGATTCATCTTCACCATCCACTTCTTCAATACCCACTTCCGTCCAGAAGCTTTCCCCATGGATACAGTGATCTTTACCGGTCACCTTTCACTGGAGCATTTCAAACATGAAAGGCCCAGGGAGTATCAGGAACTGAAAGAGGCCGGGAAGCTCGACGAAAAAGTGGTGGAAAAGGAATTTTCAAAAGAATACATTCGCTGGATACGTTTCTTTGGATTCCTGGCCCTGGGCATTGGGGTGATCCTCATTGCCCTGATTATTTACACCTTCCTGGTAGGCGGTGGCCATTAGAAATAAAATGGAACAGCGGTCGGGATTACCTGACCGCTGTTGCATTTTCCAGAAGTACTTCATAAGCGTAACCGTAGCCAAAGTCCCTGTTCAGGGCCACTACTCCCTGCAGACTGACCACCTGACCCACCTCAAAGGATTCTGAGGAGGTCGCCGTCAGGTCATACTTGCCTTCAAATTCGGTGCCGTCCTGTATATGGATCCAGTTGCGCTCCATGATGGCCGGATTGTACTTGGCCACCTCACCGCTCACCGTGATCGTTTTTCCTTCAAATTTCTCCAGGTCTGCGAAAAGCTCGGCGATGGAAATGCTTCCTTCCACCTTTACTGTTGTTTTCAGTTTTTCCACATCCACCTTGGAGCCTTGGCTGGAACCCGACATCATGCCCATGCCGGACGGTTCATCTCCCTCCAGGCCTTCCAGAAACAGAATCTTATCAAAGGTCCGGTCCAGTTCCTTGCTCTCAAAATCCTCCATCAGCATACCTCCCCGGAAGGAAATAACCGATCCCACAGCGATCTCTGTGGTGGGCAAAGCCACCCAGTATGCGGGCCCTTTGGCTTTCACTTGCAAATAGGTATAATTGGGTACCTGCTCGACGGCCTTTACTTTTGCTGTAACAAGACCATCCCCGGAAGGGGCTGCACATCCGGCCAGTGCCATCAAAATGGCGATCGTCACTAACTTCACAAATCGTTTCTTCATAGGTATATCATTAAAAATCCCCTGGCTTCGTGCCAGAGGATTCAAAAATAGTTAAAATATGATTAAGATGGTAAGCCCTATTGCAGTGTGGGATCGGGATGGGCAATTTTGGCTGCCATCTCATCATAATTAAATGGCTTGTAAGTAGGGCTCTCCTCGTTGTGGCAAGACTTGCATACCTCTGCGGTGGGCAGTATCATTCCTTTGGAAAGAGCCAGGTCCCTGTTTTTCATGACGGAAGCTCCCTTGTACATGCTACCTGGTCCGTGACAGGACTCACAGGATACACCTTCATCCATAGTTGCCGTGGCAATCAGCTTGGCATCCACGCTTGCTACAGTGGCGTGACACTTGGTACAGGCCGGATCGGTGGTGGGATCCGCGATCCCCCGATCAGTAGCAATTTTTTTGGCCTCATCGCTGGCCAACGTTTTCATGGCTCCGGCATGGGGGCCTTTCAGCCATACATTGTATTGATCACCTTTGGCAGGTTTCATGTGGCACATCTTGCATTTGGAGGCTCCAATGTACTTGAAATTCTGGGCCATCAGGGCACTGCCTGCAAATAGGACCATCAGGGCTAGAGTGAAAATTCTTTTTGTCAACATAGCTGTAAGTTTTTGTTCGATATTATACGCTTTCGATAAAAATATCTAATTGTTGGGATATTTAAATCAATTTCCGGGCCAAATTCCCCGCAAAGGACTAATCTATAACGATTTTAAATTCTGTGAAGCTCCCTGACGCACCGGGGGTGCAAGGACTCAGGCTGCAGGCAGCGTCAGGAAATATTCACAAAACTGTCAGAACTCTAAAGCAAATGTCCGGGGCAAACCGGACCGAAAACAACAATAGGGACCTCCCGGAGGAAATCCCTATTGAAGCATGGTTCTTATAAAGTTGCTGCTTTCACCAACACCTTATTTGGTAGTAGCCACAGTGGGATAGTCAAAGATGAAGCTATCACTCCACTTGCCGGCTGTCATTTCATCATGGATCATGCCGTTGGCTCCGAAAACAAGGGAAACTGCATCATAGCCAAGAACCCTCAGGTAAGCTGCCATGTTGGCGCTGGTCTGCCCGGTATAGCAATATACCACAACGGTCTTATCCGTGGGCAGGGTATTCAGGAAAGTGGTTGAAGCAATATCCGCTTTGGGAGTATACTGAATGGCTCCTTCAATGTGCCCCATTCCCGTATAATGATCCTCAGGCCAGTAGTTCACAATGTAGTAGTTACTCAAGGCCCCATAC
>CBDTYO010000152.1:0-9186 GCA_965364615.1 uncultured Bacteroidia bacterium | reverse complement strand
ATCTTTGAAATGCTCGTAGATGGTTCTTTTGGACATCCCCATCTCCTCGGCAAGGGCATCCATGGTCATGCTCCTGATACCATAGCGGGCAAACAATACTCCGGATTCAGTCAATATGCGTTCTCTTGCATCCACGCGTGGTCAATTTTCGGCAAGTATATGAAAACTTTTTTAGTTTTTTAAGTTTTCCCCAGGAAATTATGTAAAAAATCGGTGAACGGTAAATTGGCGTCGGTGAAGCACAGATAGGGTATATGAAAGCCCATTTTTTTACTACTTTTGCGGGCATGGATATTCCGTCAAAATACGACCCTGCCAGCGTGGAGGACAAATGGTACTCCTACTGGATGGAGCATGGCTTTTTCAGAAGCACCCCCGACGATCGTGAACCCTACTGCATCGTGATCCCGCCTCCCAATGTGACCGGCGTGCTGCACATGGGACATATGCTCAACAATACCCTGCAGGATGTGCTGATCCGAAGGGCCCGAATGCAGGGGAAAAATGCCCTGTGGGTGCCGGGCACCGACCACGCTTCCATTGCCACGGAGGCCAGGGTGGTCAGCAAGCTGGCCGAAGAAGGCATCCAAAAAACCGACCTGAGCCGGGAGGAATTCCTCGAACATGCCTGGGACTGGACCCACAAGCACGGGGGGATCATCCTGGATCAGCTGAAGAAGCTGGGTGCCTCCTGCGATTGGGACCGCACCTGCTTTACCATGGATGAAGCCCTGTCGGAAAGTGTGCTGAAAGTGTTTGTGGATCTCTTTCGAAAAGGAATGATCTACCGCGGGGTGAGGATGGTCAACTGGGATCCCCAGGCGCTCACGGCCGTTTCGGATGAAGAGGTGAACTACAAGGAGGTGCAATCGAAGCTGTATTATATCAGGTACCGCGTGGAAGGCGCAGAAGATTATATCACCATTGCCACCACCCGTCCGGAAACCATTCTGGGGGATACTGCCGTATGCGTGCACCCCGAAGATGAAAGATATACCAGGTTTCACGGCCTGAAGGTGCTGGTACCCCTGGTAAACAGGCCGGTACCCATCATTGTGGATGACTATGTGGATCGCGGGTTTGGTACTGGTGCCCTGAAGATCACTCCTGCCCACGACATCAATGACTATGAGCTGGGAATCAAGCACGGGCTGGAATCCATCGATATTTTTAACGACGATGGCACGCTGAACCAGGCTGCCCAGGTGCTGGTGGGAGAAGACCGGTTCAAGGCCAGGGAATTGATAGTCCCGGAACTGGAAAAGGCCGGAAACCTGGTGAAAACCGAAGACTATGTGAATAAGGTAGGGTATTCGGAGCGCACCGATGCGGTCATTGAACCGAAACTGAGTTTGCAATGGTTTCTGAAGATGAAGGAGCTGGGTGCCCCGGCCCTGGAACACGTAATGAATGATGACGTGCAGCTTCAGCCATCCAAGTTCAAAAATACCTACCGCCACTGGATGGAGAATGTGAAGGACTGGTGCATATCGCGCCAGCTCTGGTGGGGACACAGGATCCCTGCCTGGTTCTATGGAGAGGGGCACAACGACTATGTGGTGGCCGAGACCGGGGCAGAGGCGCTGAGGCTGGCTCAGGAACGCACAGGAAAAGCAAACCTGAAAGCAGAGGATCTACGGCAGGATGAAGATGTGCTCGATACCTGGTTCTCTTCCTGGTTGTGGCCCATCTCGGTGTTTGACGGCATCAGACATCCCGACAACGAGGACATCAACTATTACTATCCCACCAACGACCTGGTCACAGCACCGGATATACTTTTTTTCTGGGTGGCCCGCATGATCATTGCCGGTTATGAATACAGGGACCAGAAGCCGTTTGAGACCGTCTACCTGACCGGGATGGTGCGCGATAACCAACGCAGAAAAATGTCCAAATCCCTGGGGAATTCCCCGGATCCCATCGGGCTTATGAAAAAGTACAGTGCCGATGGGGTAAGGGTGGGAATGCTGCTTTGTGCCCCGGCAGGCAATGACCTGCTGTTTGATGAGGCACTCACCGAGCAGGGTCGGAACTTCAGCAATAAGATCTGGAATGCCTTTCGCCTGATCAAAGGATGGAAGGTAGACGAGGACCTGGAGCAGCCTGTCCATTCTGCCGAAGCGATTCAGTGGTTTGAGTCCCAGATAAACAGGGCATTTATAAAAACAGAGGACCAGTTTAAGAAGTACAGGGTGTCCGATGCCCTGATGATCGTATACAAACTCTTCTGGGACGAGTTCTCTTCCTGGTACCTGGAGACAGTTAAGCCGGCCTATGAGCGACCCATCGATCGCACCACCTATCAGGCGACCATGGATTTTATCGACCGCCTGATGCACATGCTGCACCCCTTCATGCCTTTCATCACCGAAGAGATCTGGCAGCTGATCAGCCCGAGGCAGCCCGGCGACAGCCTGATGGTAAACCCCATGCCTGCCCCGGACACTTACGACAGGAAGTCAAGAAAGCATTTTGAAGAGATCAAGGCTGTGGTTACGGCCATCCGGTCGGTCCGCAATGAAAAAAACATAGCCCAGAAGGAGCCACTGACCCTGCTGGTCCGTCCCTCAGAAGGATCGAAGTACCGCAAGCACCTGGAACCGGTGATTGTCAAGTTGGCCAATCTTTCAGGTGTGGAGATGATCTCAGAGGAACCTCCGCTTACGGTGTCCTTTATTGTGAAGAACGTGGAGTATTTCATCCCGGTAGGGGACATGGTCAATGCAGAAGAGGAGCTGGCAAAACTGGAAGAGGAGCTTCGTTATACCCGTGGATTCCTGCTAAGCGTGGAAAAGAAGATGAGCAACGAGCGTTTCGTTCAGAATGCACCTGGGGAAGTGGTGGAAAAGGAGAAGCAGAAGATGGCCGATGCCCGGGGGAAAATAGCTGTTCTGGAAGCCCAGATCCAGAAAATCAAGGCCCAAGCCTGACGCGGGTCCAGGCCATATCCTTCAGGATATATTCAATGCGGTCGTGCAGGCGGAACCGGCCTCCCTGCCAGAATTCCATGCGCAATGGGCTGATGGCAAATCCGCCCCAGTTTGCAGGCCTGGGAATTTTCCGGAAACCTTTGAATTTTTCCTGGTAGCGGACCTGTTCTTTCTCCAGGAATTCCCGGTCGGGTACTTCCTGGCTCTGAGGGGAGGCCCAGGCGGCTATCTGGCTCTCACGGGGCCTGGAATGGAAATATTGGTCCGATGCTTTCTCTGCAATGCGGCTCACTGTCCCTTCCAGTCTAAGTTGCCGCTCAAGTTCCGGCCAGTGAAAGTGGACCGCCACCCTGGAATTGTTTTCCATCTCCCTGGCCTTCCGGCTTTCATAATTGGTAAAGAACCACAGGCGCCCTGCTACCAGCTTTTTCAACAGGACAATCCTGGACGAGGGATTCCCGTCCTGATCCACCGTAGAGAGTGTCATGGCAGTGGGCTCTGGATTTTCTGTTTTTCTGGCCTGGTCCAGCCATAGGTGAAAAAGTATCATGGGATCCCCGGGAAGTTGAGATTCTTCCAGCCGTTCAAGCTTGTATTCCCTGCGAATCCCCTCCAGGTCCTTATGGTTTTTGGCATCCATGCTTAGAAATCTGCTTTCAGGCTGAGGTCCAGGCTATGTATCTGGTGGGTCAGGGCCCCGACAGATATATAGTCCACTCCGCATTCGGCATAGTCCCGGATGGTATCACGGGTTATTCCGCCTGACGATTCGGTTTCTACCCGTTTGTTGATCAGTGTGACTGCATCCCTGGTTTGCGCGACCGAAAAGTTATCCAGCAGAATGCGCCGGATGCCCCCCATGGAAAGAATGGCTTCGATATCCTCCAGGGATCGTGCCTCCACCACGATTTCCAGGTCCAGTTGCCTTTGTTCCAGGTAAGACCTGGTCCCGGTGATGGCTTCCCTGATCCCCCCAGCAAAGTCGATGTGGTTGTCCTTGATCATGATCATGTCATAGAGGCCGAAACGGTGGTTGATCCCGCCACCCAGCCTCACTGCCTCTTTTTCCAGCTGCCGCAAGCCCGGAGTGGTTTTCCGGGTATCCAGGATTTTCGCACCAGTGCCCTTCAGCAAGTCTGCATAGGCACGGGTGGTGGTGGCAATGCCGCTCATCCGCTGCATCACATTCAATACCAGGCGTTCGCATTGCAGCAGGGAATGTACCTTGCCGCTCACACGAAAAACCACGTCGCCCGGGGCAATGGCCATGCCATCCTCTTTGAAAAGATCATATCCGATTGACGGATCGAAACGTTGAAAAATCCGGCGGGCCACCCTGGCGCCAGCCAGAATCCCCTCCTCCTTCACCAGCAATCTGGCGGTACCGGCGGCATTTTCCGGAATGGTGCTCAGCGTGGTGTGATCCCCGCTTCCGATGTCTTCAAGAAACCACTGGTCGATGGAAGAATCAAGGTCCGGGAGAGAGTTCATATTGAGACTCTTTTTCGATGCTCAGGTAATAGATCAGCCTTTTGCCGTCCTTGTTGATGAAAAACAGATTGACCCTGAAAGTGCCTTCCTTGGTGGTCAGGGTTCCTATGGCATATTTGGATTGTTCCTTGGTCCCTTCAAAAGAAACGGTGAAGCCCGTGGGAGTGTGTTTCCTGAAGAAACTCTCCATGATTCTGGTCGCCTGGTTCTTGCTGGTTTCATAATCCTCTTCCAGGATGGACATCTCCAGGCTCAGGTGAAAATAAGCGGACATGGCGGTGGCATTTCCCTTGGCCATGGCATCTACCAATCCTTCAGGAACAGTCTGGCCCCAAACTTGCAGCAGAACCATCGTGTTCAACAGTAAAATAGTTAATATCCTCGGTTTCACTTTATCTAAATATCAAGTATGTTTGTAATTCACCGCAATTATTGGGCCATTGCAGTGCAGGTGCAAGATACAAAAATCCTGTCTAACCAAAGCGCATGCGTATAAGTCTCATTGAAAGTGGAAAAACCAGGGATCCTTTCATCAGGGAGGGGGTAGAATTGTTCCGGAAAAGGGTGGTGCGTTATGTGCCCTTCCAGATTGAAACCCTGCCCGATTTGAAAAATACCCGGAATCTCAGCATGAAAGAGGTACAAAAACAGGAAGCGGCCCTGATCCTGAAACGCATCCGGCCCACCGACCATGTGGTGCTTCTGGATGAGCGGGGAAAGGAGTATGATTCCATTGCTTACGCAGAATATTTGAATTCCCTGGAAGGACGCGTGAACCACCTGGTTTTTGTCATTGGCGGACCGTATGGGTTTGGAGAGGAGGTCTACGGCCGGGCCGATGCCAAACTGGCCCTGTCCAGGCTCACATTTTCACACCAGCTGGTTCGGGTGATATTCATGGAACAGCTTTACAGGGCCTATACCATATTAAAAGGAGAACCCTACCACAACGTCTGACCGGGAAAGATGGAAGAGAAAAGTGTACATAGGCGAAATGCATTCACGTACCAGAGGCTAATCCTTTTTCTGGGAGCATTTATTTTTATGCTCATAGGGATCATCTCTGCCAGCCTTTTCCGGGAAGGCAAATACACCCAGAAAGACGCCCGAAAACTGGAAGAGGTCCTGCACAAAAAGGAGGCCTTCCTGAAGGAAGAATTTGACCAGTTGGAGGTGCTCTTTTCGGAGAGGAACCCCACCCGCGTGCTTGACCAGCGTTCTTCCAAATACCAGGAACTTTCCACCCGGGAAGGGATATCGGTATTCTACTACGAGGACAATATCCTCAAATACTGGTCGGACCATTCGGTGGCCGTGCCCGAGCGCTGGAGGGCCCGTCTGAACCGGCCATTTCTATCCCTGAGAAATGCCGACTATGTCTCGGTGATCAAACCTGTACAGGGCGGGAGGCTGGTGGGCCTTATTGAGATCAGGACCCATTTCACCACACAAAATGAATTTCTTACCAATGGTTTTCAACACGACTTTCGAATGGATCCGGATGTGGTGATCGGATTCTTTGAAAGCGAGGGATCGGAGCCTGTTTATAACGGGGACGGGCAATACCTCTTTTCTCTGGACTTTTCTCAGGCCGAACCTGCCCCCCGGGGATTGAGGATCCTGGCTTTCAGCAGCCTTTTGGTCTCGTTGATCCTCTTATATCTGGGATTCTGTTCCCTGCTGAGGTCTGCTACAGGCAGGACCAGGTATGTATTGACAGGCATCCTGAGCCTTTTGATTGTGGGATCTGCCGTGTCGGTGCTGAAGTACTCATTCCCGTCCATGCTTACCGAAACTGCTTTGTTTCAGCCCGAATTATTTGCCAGCAGGCTTTTTCCCTCCCTGGGCGCTCTGCTGGTGTGTACCATGGCCATTCTTGCCCTGGGGGGACTTTACTACCTTTACCTGAATCTGGAGGGGATCCGTTCAGCCGTCTGGAGGCGGGGCGTGGCAGTACTGCTGTTCATGGTCGCAGCCATGGTGCTGCTTGCCATCGAGCAGTTGATCAGCATCCTGGTCCTGGATTCCAACATCAGCTTTGAGGCACACAGGGTGACCACCTTTACTGGCAATACCATGGTGGGGCTGGGCATTGTGATCATGTGGTTTGTGTTGCTGGGACTCCTCATGGACAAAGCCATCGTCCTCTTGTCGGGGCCCCTGTACCGGCCAGCTTTGTATGGTTTTGTATCCATGTCCCTGGTGGTGCTTGTAGCCTCATTCATTCCGGTGGATCAAGCCTCCTGGACCACCTGGATCACCACCTTCATGCTGCTGGGCGGACATTTGTATTTGCGATTTCACCACCAGGACAAGATCCCTTTTTCAAGGTTCATTTTCCTGCTCCTGATCGTCTCCCTGTTCATGACCCTCCGGTTTCAGGAGAATAACCGGGTTGATCTGGAGCGGCAGAGGGAAGTAGAGCTGGTCAAGCTCTCCTCAGAACACGATCCCGTGGCCGAAATGCTTTTCGGCGAGTTGTCCATGGCCATCAGGAACGATTCTGTTTTTGCCAGGTTTTTTAACCAGCGGTATATCCCCATTGATCCGGTGGTGACCCGGCTGACCCGGAACTACCTGTCGGGCTATTGGTCCAAGTACGATCTCGTGGTCACCATATGTCGTCCCAATGACAGGGTGCTGCTGCCCCCCCCGGAGGATGACTGGTACCCCTGCTATGCCTATTTCGATGACATGATCCTGCAGTACGGGATCGAAATCCCCGGCAGTGATTTTTATTTTCTGGACAATCTGAATGGCAGGATCTCCTACCTGGGAGCGATCCCCTATTACCATGCCGAAAGCGAACACCGGGTGTACATAGAACTCAATTCCAAGATCCTGTCCGATGAGTTGGGATATCCCGAGCTTTTGCTCGACGACAACTACACCTCTTTCACCAGTTCCAAGTTTTCCTTTGCCCGGTACAACGGGGGAAAGCTGATTACCCAGGATGGTGAGTTTCCCTATCGCAGGACCTCTGACCATTATACCAGCGGTGAGGAGACCTTTGAGACCATCACCCTGGAGGGCTACGACCACAGCATTTACAACGTGGATGCCGAGAACACCATCATTGTGGGAAGTCCCACCATCACCCTGGTGGACCAGCTCATATCCTTCTCCTATATATTTGCCTTGAATTTCCTCCTGCTTGCCCTGTTTTATTTGTTGATGAATATCCGCATTCTGGGACCTTCGTTCAGCTGGAGTTTTAAAAACAGGATCCAGTATTCGATGGTGGGAATTCTGTTTCTCACCTTTGTGCTGATCTGTTCCGGGACGGTCTACTTCATTGTGCAGCAATACCGGGCAAAGCACAACGACAATCTGCGCAATACCATGCGCTCGGTGTATGTGGAACTGATCCATAAGCTGGAGTTTGAAGAGGACCTGGAAAACTGGTCCTCCGAAGATTATTACAACCTGGACGAGTTGCTGGTGAAGTTTTCCAATGTATTCTACACCGACATCAATCTGTATAATCAGGATGGTCAGCTGCTGGCCACCTCGCGCTCGGAAATTTTTGACCGGCAACTGCTGAGCCGCCGCATGAACCGGCTGGTGTTTGAAAACCTGGCCCGCAGGAATGCTTCGGAATACATCCACAATGAGCACATCGGGGAAATGCAGTACATTTCTGCCTATGTTCCGCTGCTCAACAGCGAAAACGAATTCCTGGCCTACCTGAACCTGCCTTATTTTACCCAGTCGGGAGCCCTGACGCGGGATGTGACCAACCTGGTGGTGGCGGTGATCAATATTTACATGATCCTGCTGCTTCTGATCCTGCTGCTCAGTGTGATCCTGGCCGACCGGATCACCCAGCCCCTCAGGATGATCCAGAACCGCATTGCCCAGGTGAGCCTCAGCCAGAAAAATGAGATGATCCAATATGATCGCAGCGATGAGATCAGGGGACTGGTGGAGGAATACAACTATATGGTGCAGGAGTTGGAGCGCAGTGCCGGATTGCTGGCCCAATCGGAACGTGAATCTGCCTGGAGGGAGATGGCCAAGCAGATCGCCCATGAGATCAAGAATCCACTCACCCCCATGAAACTGAATGTGCAGCATCTGCAAAGAACCATCAACGAGGGGAAGACCGATCCCGAAATGGTGCAAAGGATCTCTGCGACCCTCATCGAGCAGATCGATTCCTTGTCGGCCATTGCCCGTGAATTTTCAGATTTTGCCAAGATGCCAAGGGCCAGCAACCGCAGGATCAACCTGGTGACCCAGCTGAAAAATCTCCAACAGCTCTTTGAGTCCAATGAAGATGCAACCATTGACCTCGACCTGGGGACGTATAAAAGGATCATGGTATATGCCGACAAGGAGCAATTGATGCGGGTCTTTATCAACCTGGTGAAAAACGGCCAGCAGTCCATTCCGGAAGGCAGGGAAGGGAAAATCAGCATCGGACTGGCCATGGAGGACCTCATGGTCAGGGTGTCCTTCGCAGACAATGGGAAGGGCATTCCCGAGGAGATACGCGACAAACTGTTTCGTCCCAATTTCACCACCAAATCGGCCGGCATGGGAATGGGACTGGCCATCAGTTACAATGTGATCCGTTCCCTGGGGGGGAGAATCTGGTATGACACCGTCCTGGACAAGGGCACCACCTTTCACGTGGAACTCCCCATTTCCCAGGAAAAAAGATAGTATTCGGTCTGTTTTTTTTGCTATATTTCGTTTTGTTTGCCATAAAAACCCTGACTTGAACCTCAAACGAAGCACATACCTGATAGCAGTTTTA
>CBDTYO010000151.1:0-9207 GCA_965364615.1 uncultured Bacteroidia bacterium | reverse complement strand
AGGGAACTTAAGAATGTACTCACACGTGCCGTATTGCTGTCAGAGACCGCACAGATTACACTGAAAGAATTTCCAGATGAGATCAAGACCAGTCAGGCCATCCAGAAGAACATGAATAGCCCTGCCGGGGCCAGTCCTTCTGCAACAAATCTTAAGGATGCTGCCAGCTCGGCGGAAAAGGAAGCAATTATTCACGCCCTTGTAAAGACCAATTACAACAAGTCCCAGGCAGCAAGATATCTGAAAATCGACCGAAAGACCCTGTACAATAAAATAAAACAATACAATATCTCCTTAACAGATCACTGACCTTCTGATTCAATATCCTAGCATGGCAGGAATAAAAAACATCACCGGGCTGTTTCGCAAAGACAAAAAATATGATACAGGTTTGATCCTTAGCGGTGGAGGAGCACGTGGATTTGCGCATGCCGGTATCCTGAAAGCCCTGAATGAATATGATATTTATCCTGATGTGGTTGCCGGGGTGAGCGCAGGCGCTATTGTAGGGGCACTGTATGCCGATGGGCACAGTCCGGATGAGATCTATGAAATATTTGCTCAGAAAAAGACATTTTTTAACTATGTGAAACTTAAGGTACCGGGAAAGGGTCTTTTTAAGACCGTGGGATTGAAGGAAAACCTGGCAAAACAGCTGAAAGCCAAATCCTTTGAGGATCTTCAAATCCCCTTGATCGTGGTAGCCACCAATATCAATAAAGGAGAGAGTGTCTATTTCGACAGGGGTGAGATTCTTGACAAGGTGCTTGCTTCTGCTGCCATTCCTGTGCTTTTTGAACCCACTGAGATTGATGGGGACCTTTACGTGGATGGGGGCGTTTTGGATAATTTCCCGGTATTCCCATTGGAAAATGTTTGCAAACGGCTCATTGGCATCTCCTTAAATTCCATTCATCCGCAAGATGATTTCAGTTCTTTATTGAAGATTGCCGAACGAACTTTTCACCTGAGTGTTTCTTCCCACTTAAGCAACAAGATAAAAAAATGCGACCTGGTGTTTGTACCTGAGGAATTGGAAAAATACAGGTTGCTCGATACCTCCAAAGGAAAGGAGATGTTTGATTTAGGATATGAATCTGCCTTAAAAGTTCTTAAAGCTTAAGTTGAAGGGATCCAAAATCTTAGGTGTGATTTAAGCAGGCATAAAAGGTCCAAAGTGTGTAAAACCTTTCCCATTTTATCCCATTGTTTCCACACCCATGGCATAGGCATGCCATGGGCTAAACCCTTTGGCGCATCACTGATGGCCCGGTTTGTCTGGGATTGCAACAAATCCTCCTGAGTGATAAGGAAACTGGTATGGCTATTGTGTTTTGCTGTGTAAATCGAGTTTGCATTCGTGAACCTATAAAACATACCAATATGAGAACTTTACTAGGATTTATCAGAGACCCTGCCACTTCCCAAGGCCTTATAAAATACTTGGTTGAGCTATCAAAGGATCTGGATTCAAATCTTCATTTGCTTTATGTCGAAAATCCTGCCAATCATGCCATTGGAAGCACGGGTATGAGCGGAGTTACCATGGCCAAAATTCAACAGGGCCTGGAAGCACAAACCACAGAAGGTAAAAAGACACTGAATAACATGGTAGGCCAGATGATGCCCCAGATTGCAGGAAATGTGGTGGTGGAGATTACCACGGCCATTGGGAATGAAGTCTCCGTTGTGGATGAGATGCTTGCCTCTGGAGAAATTCACATGATGGCAGTGGAAAACATAGCAGCAGACGGTTTCTGGTGGAAAGATACATTGGTCCAGGATATGGTCCGCAACATTGAATGTCCGGTGTGGGTCCTCCCCGAGAATGCTGAATATCATTCTTTTCGAAAAATTTTATACGCAACCGATTACCACCAAGAGGATATCCCCACCCTTCAAAAACTCCTGGATCTGACCCATGGTTTGTCTCCCAGCATCGTGGCGCTGCACATTACTGAAAATGCAGATTTTGAGGAAAGGGTAAAAACTGCAGGATTCCAGAAAATGTTGGAAACCAAAACATCATACCATAACATTTCAGCAAAAGCGCTGATCGAGAGGAACGGGGAGGATCTGGTCCAATTAATAAACAGTTATGCGGCCATGAACAGGGCTGACCTGATCGTGGTATTGAAGGAAAACAAGAACTTTCTTGAAAGGATCTTTAACCCGAGTGCAGCAGAAAAGATCATGACATCTGCGAACAGTCCTGTTTTGGTTTATCATGCGGGACAATGATCCTTTGACCCCGGACTGAAGTATGTTTGGCGTGGACTGCACTGCCAACTGTTAACCTTTCAAAAACCAAATCCAGAAAATTTATTCAAACCCGAGAATTTATCATGGGAACAACACAAAACATTAGTAAAGAACTTGTGGTTCAGGCAATCATAGAGACCATTGAGAAGAATCACGAGGATCCGGAAATCAAGGCCCTTTATGTAAAAGGATATGAATCTCCCAGCAAGATCATCACAAAGGGAAATGAAGACAGAGGATACGTTCCCGATGTAATGTATAGCGACGATGGCATCACAGAGCTTTATGAGGTCGAGCTGGACAAAAAGGTGGAAATGCGCAAGTGGAAGTTATTTTCCCTATTTACAAAAAAGCAAAAGGGACATCTGAATATTGTCACCCATCAGGGAAATCTGCCCCACTTCAGGCAATTGCTGAAGACAAACAACATCAAAAACGTCAAACTGATATATTTCTAACGATACAAGCTTTTAAACCTGACCTTGAAGTGGTCAATCCTGCCAATAACTCACAAGGTAGTTAAGCAACTTCTGCACTTCCCAAACATCAGGCAACTGGCAGCAGGCAGCAGAGGGTGAGGTATGCTCTCCGACCAGGATGCCTATCCCGTTGTTTGGCAGTGCCCTGAATGCATCTTCGTCCGTAATATCATCGCCCAGGTATATGGGCATATATGTTATCTCATCCTTCTGTTCGAGTGCCTGCATAATCCATTCAACAGCCATTCCCTTGTGCCACTTGAGCGCTGGACGGATTTCAATTACTTTCTTGCCCCGGCCTGTCCTAAATTCACCAAAGGAGCGGAGGATTTTCTTAATCGCTTTGGAAACAGTTTTATAGGTGCCGGAAGGCGCATTTCTGTAGTGCACCGCAATAGCCATGTATTTTCGTTCAATTTCTACCCCTCGAATTCTTAGCTCCGGTTCCTTCTGAAGCAATTCCATCAAGGTGTTGATCCTCGGCAACAGCTCGCTCACCTTTTCGTGTTCCATTTCAATGCCTCCCGGACCGGAGATCCGGAATCCATGACTTCCTGCATATATCAGAGAATCCAGCCTTATAAACTCTTTTAAATCATCCAAATCTCTGCCGCTGACAATAGCCACCCGGAATTTTTCGGAAAGCTGTGCCAGCAATTTCCTGGTTTCCTCTGGCAGATAGGCCCGTGAGGGGTCCCGGGTAATGGGAGCCAGCGTTCCGTCATAATCAAAAAAGAACAAGGGTTTGCTTTGAGCAAGTGCCGGAGGGAATTTAGTTAGCTCATAAAAAGCACTTGGAAGGTTTTGGGTAATGGAGGTGCTTGATGCATTCCCTTCGACAATAACAATGTCATCCAGCGAATTCACGACCACATCAGCGCCGCTCTCGTATAGTGTTTTATATTCCTGGTGCTCATCATTCAGACCCAGTATCATAGCCACTTTCCTTCCTCTCAGGATAGAAATGACTTGTGGCACATCCGAGATGATCATCGTTCTCTCACTGGAAATACCAGATCCATCCAGGTCCCGTTCCAATTGCTTCTTGACAAATTTTAAATTCATATCCCTTTCTGACTGAACAATGGAAGTTTTCACCTGTTTTCGGCTCCAGGCAGATAATTGTTCCAGGTGAACTTTTTCATTTTTCAGGATCGCGACCACCTGGTCAATTCCAAAAAACTTTAATTGTGGGTCCACATGGGCTGCTCTTGTCATGTTGCTTTGGTTTAATGATTCTGGCTGAATGCATGAAAAAATCATTCCAAAACCAAGTGAAAACTGATTATCCTGTAATTATCAACCATATATAGCAATTGCAGGGATTCGAAAATTCACCCACTTCCCGGGGAATGTGTAAAAATTCCACAAAAGGGATGGTTATTCAACAACGGGGCCCCATGTTCAAGGCACCCCTCTTTTTTATTATTTTTGGTCCAGTGAACCTTTTCCATATGGAATGCGACCAGGTGTAAAAAAAAGAATTACAGAACTGTACACCAAACTGAACAATGAGGAAGATGCACAGGTATGCCAGGAGATCTCGGACGAAGTATGTGAATCGGTGCCTGGCAATTTCTTTCTGATCATCCTGAGCAACTCATTGACCAAGCTGGGGGATGCTCTGAGCAACCCAAAGACCGTACTTGCATGGCTCATGGGGTATCTGAATGCCCCGGTCTCCCTGATTGGATTTCTGGTTCCCATTCGGGAATCAGGATCCATGCTTCCCCAGCTGGTGATTGCCAGTTATGTTCGCCAGCGGCCTGTACGGAAATGGGTCTGGGTGTATGGATCCATTCTTCAGTTTATCTCAATGGCAGGAATTGGCCTGGCAGCCCTGATGCTTGAAGGGAGGGCAGCCGGCTGGATCATCATTTCGCTGCTGGTTTTATTCAGCCTGTCCCGGGGTCTCTGTTCAGTGGCTTCCAAGGATGTCATCGGGAAAACCATCCCAAAAACCAGGCGTGGAAGGCTCAATGGCTATAGTACGGCTGTTTCCGGTATCCTTGTTATCCTGGCCGGAGTGTTCATGATGATCAGTTCAAAGAATTCACCTGGCATTGAATTTTATGCATACCTGATTTTCTTTGCTGCCGTTCTTTGGATCTTGGGCGCTGCAATTTATGCAAGGATCAAAGAGTTTCCGGGGGAGACTTCCGGAGGGGGAAATGCCTTGAAAGAGGCCTTTGCGAGATTGAATTTACTTCGGACAGACAAACCATTCAGGCATTTTGTCATTGCTCGGTCCCTGCTGTTGTGCTCCGCTTTGCCCGCTCCCTTTTATGTGGTTTTGGCCCAGGATAACCTGGGAAAAGAGGCATACCTTCTGGGCCTATTTGTCCTGGCCAAAGGACTTTCCAGTAGTGTGAGTGTGCCTATTTGGGGAAAGATGGCAGATGTTTCAAGCAAGGGTGTGATGGTCAAGGGGGCCCTGATCACCGCACTGCTCGGCATCTTTGTCTTCTCCCTGGTTACCTGGGTGCCCCCTGTCAGGGAGGCCTCCTGGCTGTATCCTGCAGCGTTTTTTGTCCTGGGTATTGCCCATAGCGGAGTGCGTCTGGGGCGAAAAACCTATATCATTGATATGGCCGGAGGGAACAAACGCACCGATTATGTGGCGGTAAGCAATACAGTCATCGGTATTGTGCTATTGCTTACCGGGGCCATCAGCGCCCTGGCTTCTATTATATCACCTCAGGCGATTATTTTGATACTTTCTTTTTTCGGTCTTGCCGGAGCGATTACCAGCAGGGGACTGCCGGATGTGGAATGAAACAGCTGCCTCCTATCCTTCTTCAAACTTGATCACTTCCACCGGACAACTCTCTGCTGCCTCTTTGATTTCGTCTTCGTATTCACCAAAGTCGACCCCTTCTTTGACCACTGCAATATCATCTGGAAGCTCAAAAACTTCCGGACAGGTATCGACACACAGGTTACACGCAGTACAATCCTCTTCAATCCATACTTTCTTAATAGCCATGATTCTTTGTTTTTGGTTTGCTACATGAGTTTCATAATTTGTGAATCGGTGATGATTCCTCCAGCCAGCTCCAGGTCTTTGAGAGCCTTTTCAGCATCCCCCGGATGTTGATCCACTCCTGCTATCGCATCTTTGATGATAAAGGTCATCATGCCTCTCCGGATCGCATCCAGGGCTGTAGATTTGACACAATACTCTGTGGTCAGTCCGGCCAGGAACAAATGCCTGACACCCCGTTTTTCCAAATATGCCTGAAGATCGCCATTGGTGGCTTCAAAGGCAGAATAACCATCGTCCCCGCCTCCAGTTCCTTTCAGGAAAACCTGCTCAATGTGTTGTTTGTGCAATCCTTCAGGAAATTCCGCTCCTTCGGTATCTCTGATACAATGCGGTGGCCACTTCTTGAAATGCCCGGTATTGGGCGGATGCCAGTCCTTGGAAGCCACCACCACATCAAATTCTTTCATGATCCTGTTGATCACCGGGACGATCCTTTGGCCTTCCGGGGCAGGCAGGGCCCCTCCTGGCAGGAAATCAATTTGCAGATCTATGATCAACAATGCATTCATCATTTGCTCCTTTCCCTAAGTTGATCTCTCAGGCTTAATAGCCCATCGGTGATGCCCACATGATAGGTATGCGGATATACGAACCTTTTGTGTTCCGCCGGTACACGTACCAATCTTTCCTTGGCATATGCTGCAATTTCGTAAGCATTTAGTGATTTTCCAATGGGCTTTCCCTTCCTCATCACCTCCTGGGTAAGTTTCTCCCCTTTTTCATGGACAACCCTCGTTTGTTTTTCGACTTCGAAAGGGTGATAAATGTGCTGTATATTTTGCTCTTCTTCAAGTGCAATGGCATCTGCAAGGAAATAACCATCGCTATCCGAAAAACGATATACCGACTTTTTTCCTGGCAGCGTGGACTTGCTTTTGTTATCAGATAGTTTGAGGGTGGGCTTGTCTTGAACCATACATAATTTGTACACCCCGTCCAGCGCACCTGAACCTTTTCCGGTAGCCAGAGCGGTCCCTACTCCAAAACCATCTATGGGTGCTCCCTGATTCTTCAGGCTGGCAATAATGTATTCATCAATCTGATTGGAGGCGAAGATCCGGACCTGGTCAAGTCCTGCCTGGTCCAGCATCTTCCTTGCTCTTTTGCTGAGATAGGCAAGGTCTCCGCTATCCAGGCGCACTCCAAACAGTTTGTAGCCCTTTTTTTTCATTTCACGGCCCACCACAATGGCATTGGGTATGCCGCTGCCCAGCGTATCGTAGGTATCCACCAACAATACACAATGGGCAGGAAATTGATCTGCATAAGCCCTGAATGCAGTGAGTTCATCCCCAAAGGCCTGGACCCAGGAGTGGGCCATGGTGCCTGAAGGTTCCAGTCCGTAATTAGCCGCACTGAAAGTGTTGGAGGTATTCTGGAATCCACCAATGATCGCCGACCGGCTGGCCTGAATTCCACCAAATCCATGTGCACGTCGCAATCCAAAATCCATCAGAAGGCTGTCACCGGCGGCTTGCCTCATCCTGGCAGCCTTTGTGGCAATCAAGGATCCAAAGTTCAGCAGGTTCAATACGACCGTCTCAACCAGCTGTGTTTCGATCAAGGATCCCTCGATTTGCAAGCAGGGTTCATAGGGGAAGACCACCTCCCCCTCCTTCATCGCCACCACATTTCCCCGGAAGCTGAATCCTTCGAGGTATTTCAGGAATGTTTGGTCAAATCCCTGTTTCTCCAGGAAGCGGATGGCCTCATCTTCGAAGTGAAAGTTTTTGAGGGTATCCAATAGATCCGAAAGCCCGGCAAATATGGCATACCCTCCTCCAAATGGCTGCTGGCGGTAGAAATAATCAAATACTGCCGGGGTTTCTTCCATCCCGGCCAGATAATATCCCTGGGCCATGGTCAGTTCATAATAATCTGTGTATAACCCGGTATATGGATGGAGTATGTGCATTTTCGTAAGTGAAGGTAGTAAAACCATGCCAATGAATACGGGGTTGCGCTCCTTGTGCGATAAAACGTTGATTATTAGAATCATGTAGCTGCATATTCCCGGGAAAAATGGGTAGCGCTACCATCGAGCTTTTTTACCTGGGGAAATTTGACCACAGTTTCCGTGACAATTCATCACAAACAGGGCATGGTTAAAAGGATCCAACCCCGCTATACACATCTGACAGGATATTTGTCCTGGACAGGTGGGTCTGATAATCAGGAGAGCTCTATGTACGAAAATTGAGCGGACTATTCATATTTCTCGTCTTTCTCGTCTTCCTCCTCTTCCTCCTCTACTCCGGAAAACTTTCTGGGATAGTTTTCCTTCCCCTTCATGGCATACCAGATGATCCTGTTCATCAGCTGATCCTCGCCCCTGTCCACATGGATGAATTGATCCTCCATGCTCCTTTTGGCGTAATGCAGGGCCTTGCCGCTCAGCTCGGAAAGCTCCGGATTCATTTCATCCAGGGGAACAAGGTTGGGGACTGCGCTATATGCCGCATTGTCCGGACTTGAAACGAAGCAATCGAACATGGGCATGGCGGTGGCATCCACCACATTCATGGGCGGAAGCCCCAGAATCTGTTCAATAGTTCGTACCAGGGAGGTCTGGTTGTACTGGGTGCTGATGGTGGTCCCCGAAGGCGAGTAGGGACTGATCACCATGCCGACGGTCCGGTAAGCCGATACATGGTCCCATCCTCCCTGGGAATCATCCTCGGTGACGAATATGACCGTATTCTCCCAGAACCTGCTTTGGGTGATGGCTTCCACGATCTGGCCCAGGGCCAAATCGTTATCGGCCACCATGGCCCGCGGGGTGGGAAAGCCCGGCCGCATGCCGGCAGTATGGTCATTGGGCAGGGCCACGATGCTCAGCTCCGGCCACTGGTCTCCCTCCATCTGCTCATATTCCTTCAGCTCCTCAATGAACGTTTTTGCCCTTAGCACGTCCGGGATGGCGTGATGGTCATAGCCCGGGTAGTTGGGAGATAGCAATGCTTCCACCGGCTTGATGGTGGTCTTGTTGGTAAACTCAAAGGGCTTGTTGTTGATGAAATCCGTATAGATGCTGGTCCAGGTCAGACTATCGTCGAACATAGGGATGCAGGCCTCACCGTAAATCCGCACACTCCTGCCATGCTGCAGGGCGTTGTCCCAGAGAAAACCGGTCGGACTGTAGACCAGGGCATCGGTTTGCACATGGGGATAGGACCTGAACCATCCCCTGACGTTCTTCTCAATGTTGTCGGTCACGATGGCAGCATCGGTCCACTGGTGTCCTTCTGCGGAGGATTTGCCCGATACATAGTAATTATCGAGCAAGCCGTACTGCCTGACCAGCTTATGGGTATTGGGGGTGATTTCCTCCCCAAAAACACAGAGGGCTGGCTCTCCGACCCCTTCCGGCACATCCCCCAGGATCTGGTCATAAGTCCTGTTTTCCTTGATGATATAGAC
>CBDTYO010000150.1:0-9235 GCA_965364615.1 uncultured Bacteroidia bacterium | reverse complement strand
CTTGAAGCTGGACTTGAAGCTTACTTCTTTGAAAGCAGGGTAGGAATTGACCTGGCTGTTTACAAAACCAACTCCTTTGATCAGATCTTCGCCGTGCCTGTTTCCAGGGCTTCTGGATACAGCAGCATGTATGTGAACGGGGGGGAGATGGAAAACAAAGGTTTGGAAGTAGCCCTGCACCTGGTTCCGGTAAAAACAGCTGATTTCCAGTGGAACATTGATGTGAACTGGTTCACCAATGAGAACACTGTGATTTCACTGGCCGAAGGGGTAACCAGCCTCCAGCTGATGTCCGCCTGGGATGTGAAGATCAATGCTGTACCGGGAGAGCCCTATGGAACCATCAGGGGTACCGACTATGTCTGGACCGATGGAAAGAAAACCGTTGGGGACAATGGTTACCTCTTGAGGGGTGACGATCCCCTGGCCGTGCTGGGAAATGTACAGCCCGACTGGAACATGGGTATTGGAAACCGCCTGAGCTGGAAAGGATTGTCATTCTATGCATTGATTGACATGCAGCAGGGTGGTGACATATATTCCATCAATACCAAGTATGGCCAGGCCACTGGTGTATATGCCGAGACCGTTGGGAACAACCCCAAGGGGAATCCCATGCGTGACCCTGTAGACGAGGGTGGTGGAAATATCTTCGCCGATGCCGTATTTGAGGATGGAACACCCAATGATGTATACGTACCTGCTTACAGGTGGGGCCGCTACTGGTATTACAACAATTCACCCACAGCACGTTACGTATTCGATGCCTCCTATGTGAAGCTTCGTGAGCTTTCACTGTCCTATGCTCTGCCTACCTCCATATTGGGAGATTCATTCATCCGCGGGGTAGACATTTCCCTGATTGGACGCAACCTCTGGATCATCAGCAAGAATGTGACGCATTTCGATCCTGAAGTGATCCTCACATCTGGCAACCAGCAGGGTATTGAGCAGGGAGCTTATCCATCTGTAAGAACATTTGGTGTGAACGTGAAGCTCAATTTCTAACTGTATATATTTAAATTAAGGAATTATGAAAATAAAGAATATATATTCGTTGATACTGGTGCTGGTTGTGCTGGTATCGGCCTGCGAGCTTCCGGACAATAGGGATCCGAAGTCCGCAACTGATGTGCCGGCAGAAACTCTGATGGCCAACGCGGTGAGGAATTCATTGGCTCTTATTGATAATATGAGTCAGAATACCAATATCAGCCGCATGATGTGTCAGTACATTGGGATGACCCAGTATACTGATCCCAGTCGCTATGTATTTGATGTCCGGCAGATTCCGGACGGATACTGGAATACTTCCTACCTGGTGCTCCAGGACCTGAAAGAGGTGAAAAAACTTATTCAGGACCTGAGCGGTAGTGATTCCTTCAACCGCATGAATGCCAATCGTTTGGCCATTGTAGATATCCTGGAGGTACTGGTTTACCACAACCTGGTGGATATTTTCGGAAATGTTCCTTATACAGAGGCGCTTGGCGGCTTTGACGGGAAAACTCCTGCCTACGATGACCAGGTGGCCATTTATAGCGATCTGCAGGCTCGTTTGACTGCTGATATTGCTACGCTGGCTGCAGGCATCAATGACGGCTCCTGGGGTGAAGAAGACCTGTCTTTTGGTGGTGATGTGGCCTTGTGGAAGAAGACCGCGGCCACCATTAAGGCGCGTATGGGAATGCGTCTGGCCGATGTTGATCCAACCACAGCACAGGCTGAACTGGCTGCCGCCATCAGTGCCGGTATGCTTGAGGCCGGTGAGAGCTTTCAGCTTCACTGGACTTCAGTAACTCCCCATACCAATACCATCTATGCCTCTTTCGTTCCGACTGCTCGGAACGACTATGGGCCAGCCAATACCATCATCGATAAAATGGTGACTCTGGATGATGCCCGTTTGCCAGCCTACTTTACCCAGGTGGATACTTCCACCGAGGTGGGCGTGGAGAAACTGGCCTATGTGGGTATTCCCTATGGCGAGATTACCGTAGCCTATACTTCCATCAGTCATTTCAGCGATGCCATGTTTGAGCCTAATTTTCCGGCCACGTTCGCTTGTCATGCGGAAGTTCAGTTTATGCTGGCTGAGGCCGCTGCCCGCGGTTGGACTACTCTTCTGAGTGCACAGGAGCACTATGAGGCAGGTATTCAGGAAAGCCATGATTTCTGGGGCGTGACCCTGGATCCTGCCTACCTGGCACAGGCTGATGTTGCCTGGGATGCTGCCAGGGCCAAGGAGCTGATCGGAACTCAGAAGTGGCTTGCCCAGTACAACAGGGGCATGGAAGGATGGGCCACATGGCGCAGCTTTGACTGGCCAGTGCTGAATGTTCCCCCGGATCTGACCTATTCGGACATTCCATTCCGTTATCCTTACCCATTCAATGAGCCTGATCTGAACGCGGCAAATTACACCGCTGCCTCATCTGCCATTGGAGGAGATGATGTACGTACCCGGGTGTTCTGGGATGCCAATGCAGGAACACAGACACCTGCTCCGGGATTCTAGATGAATACTTGGACATAAACTCTCAAGAGTGCCTCGCAAGGGGCACTCTTTTTTTTTGTCATACAAAGCAAAGAGCTTGCCCCGCGGGGAGCATGGCTTTTTTTATTATCTTTGCAGACACTCAAAATTTCCGGAAAAACGACTTGTGTATGAGCGATTATTCCATGACCCACCTGCGTGAGCTGGAAGCAGAAGCGATCTATGTGATCCGTGAGGTAGGCGCGCAGTTCGAAAAACCCACCCTGCTGTTCTCAGGAGGCAAGGATTCCATTGTGATGTATCACCTGGCCCGGAAGGCCTTCTGGCCACAGGTGGTTCCCTTTCCCTGCCTGCATATCGATACCGGCCATAATTTCCCGGAGACCCTGGAATTCAGGGATAAGCTGATGGAAGAAACCGGAGGGCGCGTGATTGTGCGACTGGTGCAGGATAGCATCGATGCAGGCAAGGTGGTGGAGGAAACCGGGGTGAATGCCAGCCGGAATGTGTTGCAGACCGTGACCCTGCTGGATGCCATCGAAGAGTTCAAATTCGATGCTGCCCTGGGGGGAGGACGCCGCGATGAAGAGAAGGCCAGGGCCAAGGAACGGTTTTTTTCGCACCGCGATGACTTCGGTCAGTGGGATCCCAAAAACCAGCGTCCCGAGCTCTGGAACATCTTTAACGGCAAGAAGCACATGGGGGAGCATTTCAGGGTCTTTCCCCTGAGCAACTGGACGGAGATGGATGTGTGGCAATACATTTATCTGGAGGACATTCCCATCCCCAACTTGTACTATACCCACAAAAGAGAGGTCTTTAACCGGGATGGAACCTGGCTGGCCAAGGCTCCCTTCATGCAGTTGAAGGAGGACGAGTACTATGAATTAAAGGATGTGCGATGCCGCACCATCGGGGACATCAGTTGCACGGGCCTGACCCTTTCCACCGCCAATACCCTGGAGGATATCATCCAGGAGGTGGCCGCAGCACGTTCCACCGAGAGAGGCGGACGCTACGATGACAAACGCTCGGAAGCGGCCATGGAAGACAGGAAAAAAGAGGGGTACTTCTAAGGACCTGTCAAACAGAACAAATCAGAAGTAAAAAGCAGAACATAGATCATATGAGCAACAAAGAAAATCCGGCTCCGGGGTACCTTGATATGGAACTGCTGAGGTTTACCACCGCAGGCAGTGTGGATGATGGGAAATCGACCCTGATCGGTCGTCTGTTGTACGATTCTAAGGCCATCTTCGAGGACCAGATGGAACAGCTGGAAATGGCCAGCGAACGAAGGGGAGAGGAACAGGTAAACCTGGCATTGCTCACAGACGGACTCAGGGCCGAAAGGGAGCAGGGGATCACCATCGATGTGGCTTACCGTTATTTTGCTACGCCGAAAAGAAAATTTATCATTGCTGACACCCCCGGGCATGTGCAGTATACCCGGAATATGGTGACCGGAGCCTCCACTGCCAACCTGGCCATCATCCTGGTAGACGCCCGCAAAGGGGTCCTGGAACAAACCATAAGGCATTCCTTCATTGCTTCGCTGCTGGGTATTCCCCACATCCTGATCTGCATCAATAAAATGGACCTGGTGGATTACAAAGAGGAGGTGTATCAAGACATACAGGAGCAATTTGTCCCTTTCAAGGAACAACTGAACATAGCCGATGTGCGGTTCATTCCCATCAGTGCCCTGAAAGGGGACAATGTGGTGGATCCCAGTGAGGCCATGGAATGGTACCAGGGTCCCACACTGCTGGAGTGCCTCGAGACCATTGATATCCGCAGCGATTCTGATTTTAAGAACCGGCGTTTCCCGGTGCAGTTTGTGATCCGTCCCCAGCGGGATGAGTTCCACGATTACCGCGGATACGCAGGCCGGATTGCAGGTGGAGTATGGAAACCCGGAGAGAAGGTGGCGGTGCTGCCCAGTGGCATAGAGACCACGCTGGAGGCCATCGATACCATGACCGGGGAATTGGAGCAGGCTTATCCTCCCCAATCTGTGACCTTCAGGCTGGCTCACGACATAGACATCAGCAGGGGCGATATGATTGTTCCTGCCGACCAGAAGCCCAAGGTGGGCCAGGAAGTGGATCTGATGGTATGCTGGCTGGGCGAAAAACCCATGATGCTGGGTGGCAAATATGTGATCAGACATACCACGGCGGAGCTAAGGGGGATTATCAAAGACCTGGATTACAAGGTCAACATCAACACCCTGGAAGAAAACAGGGAGGACAGATCGGTATCTTTGAATGAAATCGCCAAGATTTCCATCAAGACATCCAAGCCCATTTTTTGTGATTCTTACAAAGACAACCACATCACCGGAAGCATCATCATCATTGATGAAGCCACCAACAATACGGTGGGGGCCGGAATGATCATCTAACCATTTTAAGTTTTCAATCCCCTTCCTGGATCATGCCGATCACATCTGCCACGATCTTGGCATGGTCAAAAGCCAGTTCGGGAAGTTCATTCAGGGGAAACCAGCGCAGCGCAGCGGCATCGCTATCCGCTTTGGCCAGCCCCATTTCTTTTTTCCAGATCATCACAAACACCTGGGTAATGGTGCGTCCGCGGGGATCCCGCCCAGGTGCATCATAGGTGTCGAACCTGATCAGCTCCCCTGCCTTGATGCCTGTTTCTTCCGCCAACTCCCTTCTGGCTGCCTCCTCCAGGCTCTCATCCATCTCCATAAATCCCCCGGGCAGGGCCCACATATCCTTAAAGGGGGGATCCAGACGTTGAATGAGCAGGATTTCGGGGAGCTGTTCCAGTCGCAGTACGGCTACATCCGTAGTAACCGCCGGCCTGAGGTGATCATAAGTATATTTCTCCATCTTTGCAGTTTACATGCTTTTGAACAAAAATACAAGGGAGAGGTTAAAAGTTGCGTAAGATATCCTAATTTCACTTCATGAACTGGATCAAAGGGATTGTAAAATTCTGGAAAACCATCCAGATTTTGCTCATATACGTCGTCAGTATATTGCTGGTATACTTTATGTTTCCCAGGGAGGGAAAATTCAGGTACGAGTATTCCAAGAATACCCCCTGGATGCACGAAAACCTGGTGGCCCCCTTTGATTTTCCCATTTACAAATCTGATGAACAGGTGCAGCGGGAGCGCGACAGCCTGCTGAACAATGCACCCCTTTATTTCGTCCACGATACCGTCATTAGCCATAACATCCTTAACAGTTTCGATTCCGATTACACCGCCATGGCAGCTTCCCTGGGAATCGGGACAAAAGTAAGCGATCCCTGGACCCTGACCGGCCAGGTAATATACGGTATGCTTTCGGAGATATACGATCAGGGGATCATCGAACGGCATCCTGTCCTGGATGGCTTAAACCGAGAAGAGACTGAGGTGATGGTGGTAAAGGACGGATTGGCAGAGGAGCAGCTTCTTTCGGAGTTATATACGGGCCCTTCTGCCTACCAGCACATTCTGAAGAATCTCGAAGGGACCCATTCTGCTTCCCTGGCCATTCTGGACAAATTGAACCTGAATGACTATTTGCGGCCCAACGTAATGTATGATGAAGGCATGACCCTCAGGGTGAGGGAATCAACAGCTGAACAACTGGTGCTTACCCAGGGCATGGTGCAGGCAGGGCAATTGATTATTACCAGGGGAGAACTGGTGTCTGGAAGTGACTTTCTGATCATTGAATCCTTGCGCAGGGAGTATGAATCCAATCCCAATGTGGGAAAAAACTACCTGGTGGTCTACCTGGGACAGTTTCTGTTAATTTCTTTGGTGTTCCTGGCCCTTTTCTGGTTCATTTATTATTTCAGGAAGGACGTACTTGTCAGCAGCAAGAAGACCTTATTTACCCTGGGGCTCATTGTGATCATGGTGGGGCTGACCCGCGCAGCTGCCACCCGGGAAGCTGTGAGTGTGTATGTGATTCCCTTTGTACTGGTGCCCATCTTCCTGAAGACGTTTTTTGACTTGCGGTATGCCCTGTTTGTTCATATTGTGGCCCTGTTGCTGGCCGGATTCTGGGTGCCCAATTCCTACCAGTTTGTCCTGATGAATTTCCTGGCCGGTCTGGTGGGAGTATTCAGTTTGCGATCCTACTATAAACGTGGCATCCTTTTCTTTACGGCTACCTTTGTATTGGCCACCTATGTTTTCATCTATATTCTGCTTTCCATCCTTCAGGAGGGGGATTTCAGCCAGATCAACTGGATCAATGTACTCTGGCTGGCAGGCAACGGATTGCTGATCCTTACGGTTTATCCCCTGGTGTTTCTTTTTGAGCGCTTATTCGGTTTTCTCTCCGATGCCACCCTGTTCGAGCTATCAGATACCAACCAGCCCCTGCTCCGCAAGCTTGCAGAGAAGGCTCCCGGAACCTTTCAGCACTCCATGCAGGTGGCCAGTCTGGCCGAAGAAGCCATCATGAAAGTGGGGGGCAACTCCCTGCTGGTAAGGGCGGGAGCCTTGTATCATGATATCGGAAAAATGGAAAACCCGCACTTCTTCATTGAGAATCAACACGGAGGGTCCAATCCGCACGGCGAACTTGATTTTCGCACCAGTGCACGTTTGATCATCGATCACGTCATTCAGGGTGTGGACATTGGAAAAAAACACAATCTGCCGCAAAAAATTCTTGATTTTATCAGGACACACCATGGAACCTCCACGGTACAGTACTTTTACCGCTCATTTATCAACTCCAACCCGGAAGAGGAGGTGGATATCAGCGAATTCACCTATCCGGGACCGAAGCCTTCCAGCAAGGAAAATGCAGTCCTGATGATGGCCGATTCTGTGGAAGCTGCTTCCCGCACCCTGAAGGTGTATACCAGCGAATCCATTTCAGATCTCGTGGAAAACATTGTGGGTCATCAGGCTCAGGAGGATCAGTTCTCAGAGGCAGATATCACTTTCGGGGATATATCCGTCATCAAGGAGATATTCAAAAACCGGCTTTCCAATATTTATCATAACCGGATCGAATATCCTGAATTGAAGAAGGAGCCGTAGTACGGCAGCTATTCCACCAGTTCGATGATTTCGGTGTTTGGGTAGGCAGCGGGATCAAATTCAAAGGTCTGTTCGTCCAGGGAAGGCAGCTCCTTCTTCTCGGTCAATACCATGGTATATTGGATCCCTTCCTTGTGTTTCAGCTGAATGGCCTCCAGCTTCAGGGTCGTTGGATGGATGAACATCTTCATCATCGAATAGGGTCCTGTGATGTCCTTGGGATATAGCTGGATTTCCACCCGGTCTTTGCCCCGGAAGGAGGTGGTCCCCATATATCTGTATTTAAAATCCAGGGCGTAGGATTTGATGATCCTGATGGGAACTGCCTGCAGGTATCCTGGTTGATCGGGGTCCGGTTCACTTACATACACCTCTTCCGCTTCTGTGTTTTGGGAATAGAGCTTTGTGCCGTTGAAATAGACTATGTATTCATCCACCTCGATCTTGTATTTCAATCCCTTCATCCAGATCAACCCTGCTCCCTCAGCGTAGGTGTCCTGCATCAGATCTTCCCTCGTGTAGTCCATCCTGATCGCATAGGGAGTATTCATATCAAACTGGTCAGACACCGCCTGCAGGTAGCGGTCGGCCTGGCTGTCCTGCTGACCAACCAGGGCCATCACAGCACCCAGAAGTCCAGCCATACATATCACCAATCTTGGTTTTTTCATGTTTTGCCTCTCCCTTTAACTTAGGTTGTTCAAAATCTGTTCCAAACTGAATTCGTCCTGAACAAGCACCTGCCTGGCTTTGCTTCCTTCAAAGGGTCCCAAAATGCCGGCGGCTTCCAGCTGATCCACAATTCTGCCGGCCCGGTTGTATCCCAGTGATAGTTTTCGCTGGATCAGTGAAGTGGAACCTTGCTGGTGTTGGACCACCAACCTGGCGGCATCCTCGAACTTGTCATCGCGTTTATCCAGGTCCACCTCGGGTCCGTCACCCATTTCTTCTGCTACGGGAGTCAGCATCATGGCGGAGGGATAGCCTCTCTGCTGCCCGATAAAGTCGGTTACCTCCTCTATCTCGGGACCGTCCACAAATGCACATTGAAGGCGTATGGGCTCGCTTCCGCTCACAAAAAGCATGTCTCCGCGTCCGATCAGCTGATCGGCCCCTGATCCGTCCAGGATGGTCCGGGAGTCGATCATGGAGGTGACCCTGAAAGCGATCCGTGCAGGGAAATTGGCCTTGATCACGCCGGTAATGATATTGGTGGTGGGGCGCTGTGTGGCTATGATCAGGTGGATCCCGATGGCCCTGGCGAGCTGGGCCAGCCTGGAGATGGGATGCTCAATCTCTCTTCCTGCAGTCATGATCAGGTCGGCAAACTCATCAATGATGACCACGATAAAGGGAAGGTATCTGTGTCCTTTGTTGGGATTAAGCCTCCGATTGATGAATCTTTCATTGTATTCTTTGATGTTTCTGACCTGTGCCGCCTTCAACAGGTTGTAGCGGTCATCCATTTCTGCGCAAAGGCTGTTGAGGGTGTGGATCACCTGCTGGGTATCGGTGATGATGGCTTCTTCCGATTCGGGCAGCTTGGCCAGGAAGTGACGCTCGATCTTGCTGTACAGGGAGAGTTCCACTTTTTTCGGATCGACCATGACAAATTTCAGCTGTGCAGGATGCTTTTTATACAGCAGTGAGGCAATGATGGCATTCAATCCCACCGATTTGCCCTGTCCGGTGGCACCGGCGACCAGAAGATG
>CBDTYO010000149.1:0-9296 GCA_965364615.1 uncultured Bacteroidia bacterium | reverse complement strand
AAGCACATTGCGGAACTCCCGTATGTTGCCGGTCCAGGTGATCTTCTGCAGTTCCTTGATGGCATCTTCCTTGATCACCCTGGGAGTGGTGCCGTATTCCTCACAGATAAGCTGGTTGAAGTGGTCTGCCAGCAGGGGAATGTCTTCCAGTCTTTCATTCAGGGAGGGAACCTGCACCAGGATGACACTGAGCCTGTGATACAGGTCTTCCCGGAAGCGGTTCTTGTCGATCTCCTCCTTCAGGTTCTTGTTGGTGGCGGCCACCACGCGCACATTCACATTGATGTCCTTGTCAGAACCCACACGGCTGATCTTGTTTTCCTGGAGTGCCCTCAATACCTTGGCCTGGGCGGAAAGGCTCATGTCGCCGATCTCATCCAGGAAGATGGTGCCCCCGTCGGCCTGTTCAAACTTGCCTTTGCGCTGTTTGATGGCAGAAGTAAAGGCCCCCTTTTCGTGTCCGAAAAGTTCGCTTTCGATCAGTTCGGAGGGAATGGCGGCACAGTTCACTTCGATGAAGGGAGCAGAAGCCCGGGCACTTTTTTCGTGCAGTGAGCGGGCCACCAGTTCTTTCCCGGTCCCGTTGGCCCCGGTGATCAGTACCCGGGCATCGGTGGGAGCCACTTTGTCGATGATGTCTTTCACCTGCTGAATGGCCTTGGAATTGCCGATCATTTCGGAGCCCTTGCTCACCTTTCGCTTCAGCACCTTGGTCTCGGTGATGAGGGTCGATTTGTCCAGGGCGTTGCGGATGGTGATCAGCAGGCGATTCAGGTCCAGGGGCTTCTCAATAAAGTCGTAAGCCCCCTTTTTAATGGCCTCCACGGCGTTGTCAATGTTGCCATGGCCCGAGATCATGATCACCTGGGCGTCTCCTTCCTCCTCGAATATCTTCTCCAGTACCTCGAGCCCGTCCATCTCAGGCATCTTTATATCGCAGAGTACGATATCATACTTCCCCTGTCTGTACTTTTCCAGTCCTTCGGCCCCGTGCTCTGCCAGGTCCACGGTGAATTTTTCATACTCAAGGATCTCCTTGAGGGTATTGCGAATGCTCTTTTCGTCGTCGATCACCAGGATGTGTGCCATGCTTTATGCTTTGGAGTTCAGAATGCTCAGGTTTTCAGATTCCTACCAGTTCGGAGATCACCCCCTCCTTGAGGGCGAATTCCGAGTGGTAGAGGTGACTGATCCGGCAGTCACGTATCACAAAACTAACAAAAATCGTGGCGGCCACAATCATCTCCACCCTGACCGGTTCCATGCCTGGCATGGCCAGACGTTCCTCCCGGGTGGAGCGAACCAGGGCCTTGTGCAGCCTGGAATAATCCTTCAATGAAATCTCCCTGCCGAAGTAGGGGTCGGATTCCATTCCTTTCCGGTGCATGATCAGGGCATGGAAGGTGTCAAAAGAGCCTGAGGCCCCGATGAGGATGCGGGGTTTTTCCTTTTTGACCACTTCCCGCAAGGGCGCCAGTTCCTGCCTGAAATGGTTTTCCAGCGCCCTCACCTCCTCGGAGCTGATGGGATCCGAAAGGCTGAACATTTCCAGAAGCCGGGCCATCCCCAGTTCGAAGCTCCGTTTCCAGACGATGCCCTTTTTGTTGCATATGATGAACTCAATGCTGCCCCCTCCGATATCCAGGATCATGGCATTGTCCTCGCCAAAGGCCACGGCCTGGCGTACGCCTTTGTAGATCAGTTCAGCCTCCCTGTCGCCCGGGATGATCCTGGTTCGAAACCCAAACCGGCGGTATACCTCCTCGGTAAATTCTTCTCCATTGTCCGCGTTCCTGATGGCCGAGGTGGCAAAGGCCCTGATCTCGTCCACTTCATAGCTTTGGATGACCTCCATGTGGTTCTGAATGGCCACGTAGCCCCGTTCCATGGCGTCGGCGGTTATCCTGTTAACCTGGATCCCGCCGCGTCCCAGCTTTACCGGTTGCTTGCTGCTGAGCAGGATCTTGAATCCCCTTTCCTGCCGTTCAGCAATCAGAAGGTTGAAGGTATTGGTCCCAAAATCGAGTATAGCGGTTATCATAGTGTATCAAGCTAGGAGCTGTTATCAGGCTAGGAGCTATTATCAAGCTAGGAGCTGTAGCGCAGCCATTTCCATATTTCCCGGTAACTGGCCTTCTTTCCATACATCAGGATGCCTGTGCGGTATACCTTGCCCGCGATCCAGGTCATCCCCAGAAAGGTCCCCACCAGCAAAGAACCGGAGAGAGCCACCTGCCACCATGGGACACCAAAGGGGATCCGCACCATCATCACCACGGGAGAAGTAAAGGGGATGATGCTGAACCAGAACGACAAGGCATTGTCGGGATTGTTGATGGCAGAGATCATGACATAGATGCCCAGGATCAGCGGCAGGATGACCGGGAAGATCAGCTGCTGCGTGTCTGTCTCATTGTCCACGGCCGATCCGATGACTGCGAACATGGCTGCATAGAGCAGGTACCCGAAAATAAAGTAAAACAGAAAGGCCCCGATCATCACCCCTGCATTGATGGATCTGAGGGAGGCAAAGATCTCCTGGGCCATGTCCAGGTCGGCTGCATCCAGGTCGGCTGCCTCCGGGTCGGCATCCGAAGCAGACAGGGCTCCCTGCCCGCTTCCAGCCCGTGATCCGTTGCCCGGATCAAAAAGATCCGAGGCCACCACCTGTTCTGTGGGGGTGCGGTTCAGTTCGGGAAAGAAGGCCGCCTTCAGTCCGGTGACCAGCACGGCTGAGAGGACCATCCATATGAGGAACTGGGTCAGTCCCACCAGTCCCACGCCAATGATCTTTCCCATCATCAGCTGGAAGGGTTTCACCGAACTTACAATGACTTCGATGATGCGGCTTACCTTTTCCTCGATCACCCCCCGCATGACCTGGGATCCGAAAAAGAAAATGAAGAAAAAGATCAGCATGCCGCTCAGGTATCCCAGCCCCATGACCACACCGGTATTGCTCTCCTGGGTCTTCCCGTCCTTGGTCCACTTGATGTTGCGTACCCTGATGCTGGTTTCCACCTCGGCCAGGATCCGCTCAATGTCCTCAATGTCGTGCTGGGCAAGTTTCAGGCGCTCGATCTCGCTGTCCATGGATCTTTCCAGGTATTGTGAGATCTCCACCGAGGTCTGCTTGGTGGAATAGATCAGGGAGGATTCTGAGGCGAGGATATTGGCGGGAATAAACAATATGCCATAGTAGCCCGATTCGTCAAAGCTTTCTCTGAAGGTTTCAATGGGGACGCCCTCTACCACCTGGAAGGTCAAATACTCTGTGCCGGGGATGACAAACTCGGGTCCATCGTCTCCGTATTCGGTGAACAGCTTGGATTCATCAATGACCACCATGGTTTTTTCCTCCTTGTCCTCCAGGGTGGCGAAGTACATGGGGATCAGTATATAGGCGGCAAAGATCAGGGGCCCCAGCACCGACATGATGATGAAGGATTTCTTGCGGATGCGGGTCAGGTACTCCCTTTGGATGATCAGAGAAATTTTGCTCATGGCTCAGGCTTCCTTCTTTTGAATGGTGTCGTTCACCACCTGTATGAAAATATCGTTCATGCTGGGCAGAATCTCCCGGAAAGACTTGATCTCGGTGATCTCCACCAGGTTCTTGAGCAGGGGTCCCGATCCTTCTCCCTCTTTGATGCGGATGGTGGCCTGTCTTCCCATGCCGTTCTGCTCTGTATTCAACAACTCGAAGCGCGGAAGGAGTCCCTGCCTGAGTTCTTCGGGATCTCCCTGGAAGGAGACCTGATACAGGTTGGCACGGTAGGTCTCCCTGATTTCCGAGATCTCACCCTGCAAGACCACTTCAGAGGCATTGATGAGGGTGATATGGTCGCACAATTCTTCCACCGAGGCCATGTTGTGGGTGGAAAAGATGATGGTCGCTCCCTCTTCTTTCATTTGCAGGATTTCCTGTTTGAGCAGGTTCACATTGATGGGGTCAAAGCCACTGAAAGGCTCATCAAAGATCAATAGCTGTGGCTTGTGAAGCACGGTGGTGATGAATTGTACCTTTTGGGCCATGCCCTTGGAAAGCTCCTCCACCTTCTTGTTCCACCAGGCTTCGATCTCAAATTTTTTGAACCAGATCTTCAGCCTCTGCATGGCTTCCTGTTTGGAGAGGCCTTTCAGCTGTGCCAGATACAGGGCCTGTTCGCCCACCTTCATTTTCGCATAGAGACCCCGCTCCTCGGGGAGATAGCCAATCAGGTGCCGGTGTTCCGTGCCCATGGGTTGATCCTTGAAATGGATGGTACCCTGATCGCGGGCTGTGATCTGATTGATGATGCGAAGCAGCGTGGTCTTGCCCGCCCCGTTGGGCCCCAGCAGTCCGTATACACTGCCCTCAGGGACCTCCATGCTCACCTGGTTCAAAGCCCGGTGACCGCTGAAGTCCTTTACCACTGATCTGGCGCTGATAAGGGTCATTCAAAGAAGTTTTTCATGCGGTTGAAAAAACCATGTTCCGATTTCTCGGGACGGGGAGTAAAGGTATCCGATTGTTCCATTTTTTCAAACATCTTGCGCTCTTCCTTATCCAGATTTTTAGGGATCCAGACATTGATCTGTACCAGCAAATCGCCCCTTCCGTATCCATTGACCTCAGGCACTCCTTTCCCTCGAAGGCGCAGAATTCTTCCAGGTTGTGTGCCTGACTCAATCTTGATCTTGGCCTTTCCCTCCACGGTAGGAATTTCCACGGTGGCTCCCAGGGCGGCCTGGGGTATGCTTAAATGGAGGTTGTAAAGCAGGTCGCTTCCGTCGCGGGTGAGCTCCGGATGATGTTCTTCCTGGATAATCACCAGCAGGTCACCGTTGATCCCGCCGCGGCGGGCTGCATTCCCCTTGCCACTCATTTTCACCTGCATCCCCTCTGACACACCGGCGGGGATATTGATCTTGATCACCTCCTCTTGCTTGACGATCCCCTCCCCGTAGCAGGATTCACATTTTTCGCTGATGGTGGTTCCATCTCCGTGGCAGGAGGGACAGGTGGAAGCGGTTTGCATCTGTCCCAGAAAAGTATTGGTCACCCGGGTCACCTGGCCGCTGCCGCGGCAGGTGGAGCAGGTATCCTTGGCAGTACCATCCTTGGCACCAGATCCACTACAGGATTCACATGCGATGTATTTTTTGACCTTGATCTTTTTCTCCACCCCGTTGGCTACCTCCTGCAGGTTCAGTTTGACCTTCACCCTCAGGTTGGATCCCTTGGTCACTCCGCCCCGTGAGCCCCCTCCGCTAAATCCGCCGAAACCGCTGAATCCGCCGAAGCCCCCGAAAATATCCCCGAACTGGGAAAAGATATCCTCCATGGTCATACCTCCGTGGAAACCGCCGGCACCTCCGTTTTCAAAGGCAGCGTGACCAAATTGATCGTATTTCTGGCGTTTCTGGGCATCCCTGAGGACCTCATAGGCCTCGGCAGCTTCCTTGAAATTTTCTTCTGCCTGCTTATCCCCTGGATTTTTGTCAGGATGGTACCTGAGTGCCTGCTTCCTGTAGGCTTTTTTGATCTCGTCCTGGGAAGCATTCTTGGATACCTCCAGTATGTCGTAATAGTCTCTTTTCCCCATCAGTTCTGTTTAACCTGGATTTTATTCACCAATGACCACTTTCGAGAACCTCAATACTTTTTCGTTGAGGTAGTATCCTTTCTGGACCACATCCACCACTTTGCCCTTGAGCTTTTTGGAAGGGGCCGGGATTTTGGTAATGGCTTCGTGCAGATCCGTATCAAAGGCTTTGTTCAGTGCCTCGATCTCCTTGACACCCTGCTGGTTCAGGAATCCCTGGAATTTGCCGGAGATCAGCTTCATGCCTTCCTTCACAGCCTCGATATCCTTTGCCTCTTCCACCGACTGCATGGCCCGGTCAAAATCATCGGCCACGGGAAGCAGGGCGCCCAGCAGACTTTCATTGGCGCTTTTCTGAAGGTCAATTTTCTCCTTCAGGGTTCTTTTTCTGAAATTGTCGTATTCGGCTGTCAGTCGCAGGTATCGATCCTGCAATTCTGCCAGTTTTTCCTCTGTGGTGGGTTCTTTTATCTCTTCCTCCTGCTCCACTTCGGCAGTTTCCTCTTCAGTTTCCTCCTCTGTGGGGGCTTCCCGGACCTGGTCCTCGCTCAGGTTCTCCTCCACTTCAATCTTCTTTTTCTGCTGATTATCAGTGCTTTCAGACTTCTTTGCCATAACTCTTAAAAATAATGCGATTCAATAATTTGTCCCAATTAGGTCAAATATTGCGCCAAGAGCTTTGCTTTGACAAATTGTCAGAGACCCTCCGGAATCAGATTGCTAAGCCAGTCTTTAAGCAAGTTTAATTCTGTGTTCTGGAGGGATTGAAGGATCTCTGTCTTCGTGGAGAAGGCCAGCAAGGTCTTTAGACCGGACCGTCCATACTTCTGATCCAGGTATTCTACCATGGAAGCACATTGTCCATAGCGTAACTTTCCCTTCCATAGTTCATCGAGCTCCGCAGGCAGCTTAGCATCCCTCCAAGCATGAGAAACATCCCTTCTTCGTTCTTCATCATGTTGTCCTGAAGCATAAGTGGCCAGGCCCTCCACGAACCAGTCGATACCTTCTGTTTCACTGAAATCCGGACTTGCATTTTTTTGCCCGTGATACACATGAAAGAGTTCGTGGGTGATCAGCTTTTGGGTCTCTTCCCACTCTTCGTAGCTATGTTCACAGGCCTCCCTGAACCAAACAGCCGGGGAAAGCAGATCCAGCCTCAGAGCCATTCCGCTGGCCACCATCCAGCATTCCGACTTGAAGTCAGGCATATCCAAGGCATCCTGCCATGCCCGGTCAAGGGAGGTTCGGCCGGGATGAATGAAAAGATCAAATTCCCTGTGGAAGGATTCTCCCCAAAAGGACTCCACACTCTGGATTCCTTTTATCACAAGATCCTCATAGTTAGCTATATGGGGAAGATCACCTGCCTTGTAATGTATTAGGCACTTACCCACTTTCTTCACTTGCCATCCCTCGCTGGAATAAGCATGTAAGCAGTTGACAAATAGCAGGTTGACGATCAGAAATGTAAAGATCAGATGTTTTCTCATGTTCCTGGATTTATTAGGTATCCGTTTGACGCAATATCTATGATGATGTTACCACCCCAACTATGATGATGTTACCCCCCCATAGAGAAGATGTCGCAAATCTACAATTCGGGCATGGTCGGGCCGAATACTTTTGCATCGTAACTTTAACCAAAACCAGACGAACAATGAAAAAAGTAATCTCATGGGTGGAAATCCCGGCAAAAAACATGGAAAGAGCCATAAACTTTTACAATGCCTTACTGGGCCTGGATCTGAAATTACTGGATTTCGGAGAAGAGAAGATGGCCTGTTTTCCCAATGACGAAGGGGCCATCTCTCAGGCTCCCGGATTTAATCCTTCCAAAGACGGCGTGCTGGTCAGCCTGAATATGGGCGATGGGCTGGACGAGGCCATTGGTATTCTTCAGGAAAAGGGAGGAAAATTGGTAAAGCCAAAATGCAAGATCGAAGCCGAAGGTCGTGGATATTTTGCGATCTTTATGGATCCTGAAGGAAATAGAGTGGGACTTTACGGAGATGCCTGATCAGAGTAGAATATGCAAATAGAATCGCCCTCCCGACTACTGGCTTCCTATGTGAAGAATTACTGGGGCCTGGAACACCAGGTACCCAGGGGGGGCGATTATGTATACCGGATCGTACCCAACGGACTTTCCGAGCTGATGTTTTACCTGGGCGATCTGCCCGAATCACTGGATAGGGGAAAGACCATTACCGAACACACCCTGCTGTCAGGGCAGCAAAAGGAATACTACGACATTCGGATCTCGGGAACGCTCTCTCTGTTTTCCATTATCTTTCAGCCCCATGGACTGATGGTTTTCTTTGATATTCCCATCCATGAATTATTTAACCGGAATGTTCCCCTTAAATTCATCCTGAAGGATGTGGTCAGTGAGCTGGAGGACAGCCTTCATGAGGCAGCGGATTTTTCAGAACGGATGAGGCTTGTGGAGGAATTTCTTCTGAAGCGCCTGAGCAAAAGCAGCAAGAAGTATGAGTTTGAAAGGATCAGGTGTTCCATTGAGCTCATCAACCGGGAACGCGGACAGGTGGATATCGACACCCTGGCCTACCATAGCTGCCTGTCCAGGAAACAATTTGAGAGGATCTTTCAGGAGCATGTGGGGAGTTCCCCGGGCCAGTTTTTGAAGACCGTCAGGTTTCAGCAGGCAGTCCATGAGAAATCGCTGGATGGAACCCTGAGCCTCACCGAACTCAGCTATTTAAGCGGTTATTACGACCAATCGCACATGAACTCGGATTTTCGCAAACTGGCAGGGATGACCCCGGGACAGTATTTTAAATACTGCGAACCCTTTTCCGACTATTTTCAATCCGATACGAGAAACAGATAACCCTTGCCTTTCAGGGTTTGGATGCGGATCTTGGGATCCTGTTTGAGGTGTTCCCTGATCTTACGGATGTATACGTCCAGGTTGCGGGAGTTAAAAAAGGAATCGTCGCCCCATACCGACATGAGGAGCTGTTTGCGTTCGATGACCCTGTTCACCGAAGTGGCCAGTTGGGTAAGGATTTCGCTTTCGCGGTGTGAAAGCCGTATGATGCCTTCCGGGGCATGCAGTTCATAGCGTGAGGGATAATAGGTATAGATGCCCAGGCGGATCTCCTCTGGTTGCAGGTTGGGCGCATGAAACTGGTTTTTTGAAAGGGCCAGTTGGTTTTCTATCCTCACAGCCACCTCCTCAATGCTGAAGGGTTTTCGGATATAGTCGGTCCCTCCGGCTTCAAATCCCCTGACCAGGTCGCTCGTCTCCGTTTTGGCCGTCAGAAATATGACCGGGAGCTCGGGTTTCAGGGCCTTTATCTGCTGACACAGGTCATAGCCATCCACATTGGGAAGCATGATATCCAACACACATACATCCGGTTCAAAATTCCCCAGATGCCGGATCACCCTGGATCCATCGGTCTCCCAGACCACCTGGTATCCCTGGATCTCCAGGGTTTCTTTCACTATCTTGCCCAGGTAGGGTTCATCTTCTATGTAGAGTATCTTCGTTTTCATGCCTCTGTCAGGGGAAATTGAAGGGTGAAACGGCACCCCCCCTCCGGAAGGTTGCTGAAGGAAATGCTGCCTCCGTGCTGGGCCATCACCTGGGCAGCAAAATTCAGTCCCAGTCCGTATCCCTTCACGTTGTGGGTATTGCCCGACGGGATCCTGAAAAATTTCTCGAACACCTGGTCCCTG
>CBDTYO010000148.1:0-9307 GCA_965364615.1 uncultured Bacteroidia bacterium | reverse complement strand
TGATCGATGTGCGGGGAATGGGTCAGGTCCCTGCCATAGCAGCCCAGTTCGGGCCGAAGATCATCCACCGCTATAAACAGCACATTGGGTTTGTCGGGCAAGTTTGCCTTTTCCGAACAAGCCACACATGTCAAGATCAGAATTATTGCAGGGACCAGGTACTTCATTCCCAGGGAATCTTATAAACTGGTGGTGAACATGTATTTGCCCGATCCGGTCTTTACCTGAACCCCGCCTTCCCGCTCCTTATAATTGGCCCCGAACTGGGAAAGCGAGCTGCCATTCATGGAGACACCGGAAGCCTTTCCTGGAATATAAATGGTCGCTGTGGTATTCACGGGGATCTCCACATCCATCCTGAGTTTATTCCCCTCCAGCTTCCATTCCGAAACTATCTCTCCATACATGGACTGATGGGTGGCCCGCGCTGATGTGAGTCCCCCACCCGGCTGCGGATGAATGATGATATGCTTGTACCCGGGGGCCTGCTCATCAATTCCGATTCCTGCCACCACCTGGTAGAGCCATTTGCCTATGGCTCCATAGGCATAGTGGTTGAAGGAATTCATCCCCGGATTCTGGAAGGTGGAATCGGGTTTCTGTCCGTCCCAGCGCTCCCAGATGGTGGTGGCGCCCATGGTCACCGGATAGAGCCAGGAAGGATATTCAGTCCTGTTTAGCAATTGATAAGCCAGATCGTTTCTCCCGATATCAGTGAGGGTTAAGGAGATCAGTGGAGTGCCCAGGAATCCTGTGGTGATGTGTCCGAACTGTTCCACCTCCTCTGCCAGAAATGCTGCACTTTTTGGAGCGGTCTCATCATCCAGCATTTCAAACGCCAGCGCCAGTGTATAGGCTGTCTGAGTATTGGCCACCAGCCGTCCATTGGGGGTAACAAACTCCTTCCTGAACGCTTCCTTAATCTGTTCCGAGAGCTGTGCATACTCCTTGGATTCTTCTTCATGGCCCAACACCGCAGCAGTTTTGGCTACAATGGATGAGGAGTAGGCATAGTACGCTGTGGCAATCAGGTCCTTGAGCGTATAGGCCCCCATGTAATCCGATCTGGTGGAGGCGAAGGCCAGCCAGTCGCCGAAATGAAAATCGCCTGTCCAGATAAGATCGTCCCCGGCCCGCTCTTTCATATATCCGATCCAGGCCTTCATGCTTTCATACTGGTTTTCGAGCACCGCAATATCCCCGTAGTTCAGGTACACCACCCAGGGGATCACGACCCCGGCATCGGCCCATCCGGTGGCTCCCATTCCGCCAAGAATATCCGGCACCACGTGCGGAATGGCCCCGTCTTCTCGCTGGTCGGCTGCCAGGTCCTTCAACCATTTACGGTAGAACCCTGCGGCATTCATGTTGAAACATGCGGTAGGCGCAAAAACCTGGGCATCGCCTGTCCATCCCAGCCGTTCGTCCCTTTGCGGACAATCGGTGGGGACATCCAGAAAATTCCCCTTCAAGCCCCACACAATATTGTGTTGCAGCTGGTTGATCAGAGGCTCGGAACACTCGAAGGTTCCGGATGGTTCCATATCCGAGTGAATCACCATCCCCCTGATCTTATCGGCCGTCAGTTCACCCGGATATCCGGATACCATCACGTACCGGAACCCTTGAAAGGTGAAGTGGGGTTCAAAAGTTTCCTCTGTGCCGCCTTTGAGTATAAAGGTGTTGGTACACTTGGCAGCACGCAGGTTATCGTAATACATATTTCCCTCCTTGTCCAGCACTTCTGCATGCCGAAGGGTGATCTTTTCCCCCCTGTTGCCGGTGGCCATGATCCTGATCCATCCCACCATGTTCTGGCCCATATCCACCAGCCATCCTTCATCCACCTGCTGTATGGAAAGCGGTTCCAATTGATCCACCACCTTCACAGGCGGACCTTCGGGAGCCATGAGTTTTTCCTTGGATATCTCTATCCTCTCCATACCCTGCCAGCTGCTGTCGTCATAGCCCACCTGGCTCCAGCCGGTCAGTTCCTTGCCCGCATCATAGACCTCTCCATTGTAAATATCCGATTCCAGTATGGGGCCGGTGGTGGCTTTCCAGCTTTCATCGGTTGGGATGGTGACCGTGGTCCCATCGGTATACTCCACTACTATCTCGCCTAGGACTGCCAGCTTTTCTCCCCAATTGTTTCTTCCGTCAATCCATCCCAGGTTTCCCCTGAACCAGCCATCGCCCAAAATAACCCCTATGGCATTTTGATTCTGAACCATTAAAGGAGTTATATCATAGGTCTGGTACTGCAGCCTGGTATCATAGCTGGTCCAGCCTGGAGTAAATTCCTGATCCCCCACCCTTTTTCCATTGATCTCCACCTGGTACAACCCATGACAGGTGATGTAAAGTCTGGCTTGTTTGATGGGTTTTTCCAAAGAAAACTCCTTTCTCAGATAGGGTGATGGCTCCGATTTCTTGGGATCCTCTTCCCACATCGGAGTGATCCAGTCGGCTTCCCAATCTTCTGCATCAAGCTTGCCCATCTCAAAGTAGGCTGTTTGGCTCCACTTACTTTTTTCTCCGTGGTTATCCACTACCCTTACCTGCCAATATACCCTTTGGTGAGACTTCAGGGGCTCTCCCTGGTATGTAATATGCACACTCTGTGAAGAAGTTACTTCTCCTGTTTTCCATACCAGCTTTCTGCCCTTTCTAACATCGGCATCGGTCAGTGCTGCACGAAGTTCATAGGATTGCTGGGTGGTGTTTGCCTGATCGGATTGGAGAATCCAGCCCAGTTTGGGTTTCGGATTATCAATCCCAATGGGACTGGGTTTGTAGTCGATGGTCAGAGAAGTGACCTCCAGCTGAGCCCATGCGCTGAAAGCAGTTAAGAAAATGAGACTGCTCAGTAGAAATATGCGAAGTTTCATGGATAAATTTAGTTTGGTGTTGTTTCCCTTAAATATAGCTCAAATTTGCTGGATAAGCATGTTCTTTCCTTCATTCCGCGTCGGTTTTCTTTTGCAAAAAGCCTGTGAAGATCAGGAAAGCTTCAGTTTGTTCCAGGGTACTTTTGTAATTCTCATAATTCCTGTAATTAAAGAACCCATGTCCTTCCCCTTCATAGAGAAAAAGGTCGCATCTGCTTCCCACTATTTCCATCACGGTTTTAAAGTACCTGGCAGTTTCCACCGGGATCAGCGCATCTTGGGTGCCCAGAAAAACCACCGCTGGCGGCATGCCTGCCCTCAGGTTATGGAGGGGTGAGAAATCTTTGTAGCCATCCCCGATGCGCTCAAAACCATAGCCTCCGGGACCATTGTCAAACACCGGATTGAACAAAACCAGGGCATCGGGCACACAAGATACCGAAAGATCCTCTCCAGCCTCATTGAATCCTTCGATCACAGCCGTTGCTGCTGCCAGGTGTCCACCCGCCGATCCGCCGGATGCAACGATTTTCTCCGGATCCACACCCAATTCCATGGCATGTGTCCGGATATACCTCATGGCACTTTTGGCATCCTTCAGCGATTCAAAGGGGGTGGTACCATGCCGGCTCTTGACCCTGTATTCGGCCCGGAAACAGACCATGCCCCTGGAGGCGAAATACCTGGCTTGGGGGGCAAATTGATTTACTGTCCCACCATTCCACCCGCCCCCGAAGAAAAACACCATGGCCGGGTAGCTCAGCGAGGGATTGTATCCCGGGGGATAATCGATGTGCAGGTAGAGGGTTACTGAATCCACCTTTTTGTAAAAGATGGAATCGGGGACCTGTGCCTGAAGGGATGCTGCCATCACCAACAGAAACACAATGGAAATCAACATTTTATCTAAAGATCTCATAGCAAATCAAATTGTACCTTGTTCTTTCACGATCTGGTTGGCAATCCTGCGGCAGAACTCAGACTCTTCCGGGTTGTGGTTCATCAGCCGCACCGTCTCTCCCCGGGCATCCTCAATCCGGTACAGTGAGGGTACAATATCGGGAAGTTCTCCGCTGAGCACCCTCACGAACACCGAGGCAGTGAGCATGCACCCCAGTTCGTTGGGATGGCTCCCGTCGGAAGTAAAGAGGTCCGCCGAAGGCCTCAGGTCCATGGCCAGCTCCCAGGCCGGTCCCACGGGAACCCTGATGGCATCGTTTTCCCGGGCCGCTTTCTCATACATGGCATCGATCTCATCCTGAAACTGTGGCACCTTTTCCCTGGACCAGGTTTGAAAGAGACAGGGTTGGGCTCCGTGACTTCTGATGTACTCCGAAAAGAGGCGAATGTACTTCAGGCTGGTATCGGGTGCATTCACGGCCGACATGCTGAAATCCTGCAGCACCACCACGTCGAATTCGCCTTCGGCTATCAGGCTCCGGGTAAGCAGTTCCCTGCCCCCTTCCCAATGCTCCTTGAGGGAGGCACCTCCGATCGCCGATTTCCGGGTGATCAGTTTCACCGGGGTCTCCTCAGAGATGATCGAAACGATGTGGGGCAGGTTATAACCATAGGTATAGCTGTTGCCCACAAACAGGACCTTCAGTTCCTTTTGCTGGGCCTGTGTCCACGCAAGGCTCAGGAACAACCCGGCGATAAATAACAGTGTCTGTTTCTTCATTGTATCTTTTGATTTTGTTCTTATTATTTGACTCATCTTCCAGGGGCCTTGTATCCGGCCACCGCATCATCGATCACCACCACCCAGTCGGGCCCGCCCATGCCTTCCCGGATCAAAGTGTTCCAGTTGGAAAACTCCAATGTTCCATCGTTTTCGATGATGCCCTGGGGATAAGCGTGTCCCGTCTGCGGATTGTACCACCACACTTTCAGAAGGGACCCGGGAATCACGCTTGTATTGATCTTAAAGCTTTTGTAGTAAGGGGTATAAGCCATGATATAAGTAGCATCACTTAAACCGCTGGTACCGTCACGGGTGACCCGGATATGATCCGATGCATGGGAAGGATTGTCTCCCGGCAACAGGTCCTGATCCGGAATCCGCGAAAGAAAGGGCCGGGATTCCATCAATCGCCTCAGGTGGATCAGCTGTCCGGCCCCCGGACTGTCCAGGGCCTGGTCCCAGGTACGGTTGGGCCAGATGCGGTCGGCATCATCCTCGTTGTTCATCTGCCATATGTTGTTGTTTCCATAGGTATGCCCGAAGGCTCCGGCAAATACGGACCAGTAGGCCTGTTTCCGGATCTCGTAATCGCCGTGCCGCGGATTGGCCGGATTGAACCAGATCCCGATTTCCTCGTAGGAAGGCTCTCCGTTGATCACCGGCTTTGCCGGAGTGAGGTAGTAATCATTGCTGATCCAGTCATAAACGTTAAAGGAAGGAGCCTGGTGACCCGTCTGAACCATGTTAAAATCAAGCCATTCGCTCTGGTGCAGCCAGGTGGAGCTGGTCTGCTGGCCCCTGGGGTGGTAGGTTTTCAAATGGGCCCCCTCCTCCCCGTCTTCCAGTCCCATTGCCAGGGCATCCCAGATCTCCTTTTGTGGTCCCGCCGGCCAGTCGCCTCCAAGGACCCAGACAATGTTCGGAGCATCCTTGTAACGCTGTCCCAGGAACAGGCCGTAGGCATAGGCATTCGCGGGATCAAATACCGCCTGGTCATTTTCCAGGGGATGGGATCCCGGCAACACATATCGATGCCACGTAGGCAGCAGGGCCAGCACCAGTCCCATCTCCTCAGCTTTAGCAATGGCATAATCGACCAGGGCAAAATAATCCTCCACGGGGGCTCCCGGATTAAAATCCACAAAAGGCAGATGGCCTTCCCGGTTGGGAAAGGTAAGCCCGTCTATTTCGCTGACTATGACAGTCTGAATGACGGTGAATCCTTTGCCTGACCGGTCCCTCATGTAGTGCTCCATCTCCTGGCGGTCCAGGCGGTGCAGCATTTCCCAGCCGGTATCCCCCAGCCAGAAGAAGGGCTCGCCCTCTGAGGTCACCAGGAAGCGCTGGTTGTCTGAAACCTGCAGGAACTGGGCCCTAAGACTTCCCTGGAGCAGGAGGACCGCCAGGGCCATACAGGTTAATTTCCATTTCATATCTTCCAACTTTGACATGCTTTTTCTATTTGAATTCAATCCAATCGAGTGAAAAAAGATCCTCCCCATCTCCTTCAAACACCAGCCAGAGCGCATGGATCCCGGAAATTTCCTCTGCCTTTGTGTGTAAAGTGATCCATTCCTCCCCTTCCACCGAAGCGGGAATATCCAGGTGTCCCACAGAATCTCCCCAGGGCATGCCGGCTTTCAAGCTGATACCGCCCCCGGAAACCCCAGGCTTAATATGCAAAAAAACGCTATCCACGCCTTCCCCGAAATCGATGTATTTATAGGCTGCCTTATCCCCGTCCCTGATCTCAGCCAACTGTTCATTGTTTTCCGTGAAGGCTTCAATCCTTACATTTCCATGCAGGAGGCAGGCCCTTTCAGCGGGGATCCTGGCTTTGGCGTTTAAAGGAGGACCTGCCCCCTGGGAGGTCATTTCCACCTCATCGATGCTGCCATCCTCATTGAAGAAAACAGGTTCCATACAGGCCTTGCGCATCATGGCGCTGTTGTGGGTGGCCCGGTGATAGAAGACGTACCATTGTCCCTGGTACTCCATAAGGGAGCCATGGTTGTTCCAGTTTCCCGGATCACAATGGTCGTTGTCCACGATCACTCCCCCATAGGTAAAAGGTCCCATGGGCGAGGTGCTGGTGGAATATCCGATGCAGGTGGGCATCCCGGCCCGGCCCAGGTGGGCATAGAGCAGGTAGTAGATCCCGTTTCGCTTGATCATGTGTGCCCCCTCATGGAAATGGTGTTCATGCTCGGTGATCACCGAATCGGTGATGGAAGATCTGTCCAGGGTCCGCATATCCCGCTTCATCCTGGCCATCTTGCAGGTAAATTGTCCCCAGATATAATAGGCCTGACCATCATCGTCAATGAAGAGGCAGGGATCAATCTGATTGTGCTTCCCCACATCGATGGCAGTGGCCTTCTGGAAAGGCCCCACCGGACTGCGTGACACAGCCACGCCTTCGGCGTGATCCGGATCGGGCTGACAGTAATAAAGGTAGTACTTGTTCCCCTTTTTTACACAATCGGGAGCGAACAAGAGGGCATCGCTGTAGTCCACCTGGTCCCCCTCGCCTCTGGAAGCAAAGGTGTTCCTGTGAAGTTTCCAGTTCACCAGGTCATCGGTCGACAGAACATGGTAGTTATAGGAGCAATAGTAGTCAGGGCTTTCGTCCACCGAACCATAGATGTAGAGCTTTCCGTCCTCCCAGACCCTGGCCGTGGGATCTGCCATATACAATCCGGGGGGAACAATGGGGTTCTGGGACAACAGGGGATCGCCCGCCATCAAAGCGGCCAGCAGAAACAGACTCCGTGCAATGTTTCGCATGGGCAATGCCTAGATCGAGGGTTCTGGTCCATACACGATGACATCGCCCAGATCCACCCGGTAACCTTCGGTGGGATTCAGCCATACCACCCTGACCCGGTGGTCCCCGTCCTCAAGATTGTATTTCCAGCTTACCTCATGCCTCCTTCCCTGGTAACCGGTGGGCAAAGCTGCCAGCTCATGCAGTACCCCATCCACATACACTTCCAGCTCCAGGATCATGTCTTCCTCCGCTCCCGGAAGCTTTCTGGCACCACCCCGCAGTACAAAACCCTTTCCGTTGAAGTCGAAAATATGTTCGGATGGTCCGCCCGTCTCCAGGGCATTTCCTCCCCAGGGAGCGGTGATCTTCTGAACCGGATAATGACCCTCAAAGGCTTTTTCATACTTGACAGGCAGGGGTTCTTCCACCCGGATCTTCAATCCCTCTTCCATTTCCTCTCCGCCGTTGCGCTTTACCATCTCGACTGCCTGTCTGAATCCCATGTCGTAGGTATCGTTCAGTGATATGGTGGTGTATTTGAAATCCATGTCCTCCACCTTGTCCAGTCCCTGCTTCCAGAATTCAGGAATCCCATCGTAGCCAAGGATGGTCCCCAGGATCCCTCCTGCACTGGCCGGATTGCAATCCGAGTCCTGCCCGCACCGGGTGCTGATGTCCACGGTCTTGCCAAAATCACCTTCTCCGTACAAAAGCCCGATCACTATATAAGCCGCATTGATCTTGGCATCGATGTTAAAGGGGACAAATACCCCATCGGGACAACCTATATCGGACGACCACTTGCGCTCCGCTTCAAACCAGGTCTGCTTCCAGTCTTCCGGATTCATTTCGTACCAGCCAATCACATCGCGGATGCATTGGTAAAACTCGCTTTGCTCGGGAATGGTTTTCAGCGCCTCCCTGGCGATGAACTCCACATCGTCCGACCAGAAGGAAAGTGCATACATGGCGGCCACATACACCCCTCCATACCAACCATCTCCGTAATTCATGATGTGGCCCACCCGGTCGCACACTTCCGAGGAGGAATTGACCATGCCCGGGTTCATCAGGCCCGCGAAATCGGCCTCAATCTGGAAATCAATGTCATCGGCATGGGGATTGTTTTCCCAGTGCCCGGAAGCAGGTGGCTCCAATCCGTTCATGATGTTGTAACGGGCCGCCTGGTTGGCATGCCATAGCATGTAATCCGCATAGGCAAAAGCTTTCGCATGGGAAGAGGCCGGGGCATCCAGGCCTTCCTGCTCGAAGACTTCCACGAAGGTCAGGTCCATGTAGATATCATCATAGAGTCCCGGGGCGTGGGTATAATACCACTCCATTTTTGTCTCGTCCCATTCGATGGGGACGTAGTCCTGTATCATGGTGCCGTTGAACCTGAATTCGGTGGGACCGCCATAGGTGCATCCAATGACCTGACCAGCCCATCCCCCTTTGATCTTGTCCATTAAATCGGCCTTGGATAAGGTAAATTCCACAGGATAGTCCACTGAGGTGGTCCCGGATCCCTGCTCAGCCGGGCTGCATGCGTACAAAACCATGCCTGCCAGTATAAGCGCGGAAACGATGCGTTGCTGTATTTTCATCACTGATTTGATTTTTTATGCTGTTCTTCAAAAAATATATCTGTCTCTTCCCTCCGGGGGATGGAACTCTGTGCGCCCATCTTCTGCACGGAAAGTGCGGCAGCAGCATGGGCCCGCAGAATGGCACTTTCCAGATCAGATCCCTCTGCCAGTGATACGGCCAGCTGACCATTGAAGACATCTCCGGCCGCGACGGTGATCTGATCCGGGCCAAAAAGATGAAGGTCCATAAAAGCCAGGCTACAAATGCCCCGCCCGAGCTGATTGATCTTGGTCGGGTCGGGGAGGTGACGCAGGTCAACCCTGATATTCTTCAGACCATTGAGGTGCAGGATTTTATACCTGTCATTGCGCC
>CBDTYO010000147.1:0-9354 GCA_965364615.1 uncultured Bacteroidia bacterium | reverse complement strand
GTTCAGAAAGCCCGGAGGAAGCGGCCGAAAGAGAATTTGAAGACGAAAAAGGAGAAGAGGAAACAGGGTCAGAGGAGACGGATGAGGAAGCAGAGGATGAGATGGAGCTGACCTCAGAAAACCTGATCACAGCCCTGGTAAAGGATGACACGGACATGGAGGAACCCGATCCGGACCAGGGAGGAATTCCGGCCATGGACGTGGATGAAGCCGAGCCCGATAAAAACAGCAACGAACACCTGATCCGGAACTTCATCCAGGAGGAGCCCGGAGTCATTCGCGCTGACAAAAAAACCAAACTCACGGGGGATGTTTCCGTGTCCTCCATCCAGGAGCACGATGGCTTTATCACGGATACCCTGGCAAAAATTTATGTGAAGCAGGGACTGTATGCCAAAGCCATATATGCCTACGAGAAATTAAGTTTGAAATATCCGGAAAAAAGTGCTTACTTTGCAGCGCAAATTGAGAAGATTAGGAATATAAATCATTCATAACGAGGCACTCATATGTTTATAGTTTTTACGGTATTGATTGTTGTAACCTGCATCTTTACCATATTGATCGTACTGGTGCAGAATTCCAAGGGGGGTGGACTGGCATCGAACTTTTCTTCATCCAACCAATACATGGGGGTGAGAAAGACGGCCGATTTCCTGGAGAAAGCCACCTGGACCCTGGGTGCTGCACTGATCTTATTCAGCCTCCTGGCAGGAATCACGGTTCCCAAAGCCGGGGAAGCTGACAGTTCCCGTCTGCAGGGTCAGTTTGATGAGACCATGCTGGACCAACCTGCTCAAACCATTGATCTGCCTGAATCCTTCGGAACAGAACCTGCCGAAGGTGGCGAAGAATAAGCCAAAAAGAACTTAAAAAAGAAAGAAAAGTGTCAGTATGTCATATTACTGACACTTTTTTTTTGTTCAGACCATTTGGCACAAAATATGATAAAGAGTTAGCGATTTTGATAATGTCGAACTTATAAATACAAAAAAAACAATGGCAGAACTTAAAGGCAAGATCCTTGCAGGAAAAATTCTCATCAGGCCCTCAGAGGCTGAAGAAAAAACCGCCAGCGGTATCATCATTCCGGATACAGCGAAGGAAAAACCGCAGCATGGAACAGTGGTAATGGTTGGAGCCGACAAAAAGGACGAACCCATGGAGGTCAAAGTGGGTGATAAAGTGCTTTATGGCAAATTTGCCGGTCAGGAATTAAGCATTGATGACGAAGATTATCTTCTCATCTCTCAGACCGATGTATTATTCATTTCCAAGTAAGTAACCAATAAAAGAAATAAAAATGGCAAAAGAGATCAAATTTGACATCGAAGCCCGTGATCAGCTGAAAAGCGGTATCGACCAACTGGCCAATGCTGTCAAGGTGACACTGGGCCCCAAGGGTCGCAATGTAATTATTGAGAAGAAATTTGGTGCCCCACAGGTCACCAAGGATGGCGTGACTGTCGCCAAAGAAGTGGATCTGGAAGACGCTATCGAGAATGTGGGCGCCCAGATGGTAAAAGAAGTGGCTTCAAAAACCAATGACGATGCAGGTGACGGTACTACCACTGCCACAGTGCTGGCACAATCCATCGTCCAGGTAGGTTTGAAAAACGTGACCGCAGGTGCCAATCCCATGGATTTGAAAAGGGGCATTGACAAAGCGGTGAAGGAAGTCGTTAAGAGCCTCCAGGCCCAGAGCCAGGAGGTGGGTGATGACAACCAGAAGATTGAGCAGGTAGCCTCCATCTCCGCCAACAACGAGGCCTCTATTGGCTCACTCATTGCCGAGGCCATGTCCAAGGTGAAGAAAGAAGGTGTAATTACCATCGAAGAGTCAAAATCGTCCGACACCTATGTGGATGTGGTGGAAGGAATGCAGTTCGACCGGGGGTATATCTCGCCCTACTTTGTCACCGATACAGAGAAGATGGAAGCGGTACTGGATAATCCTTATATCCTGATCCATGACAAGAAGATCTCCACCATGAAGGACCTGCTTCCCGTACTGGAAGCAACTGCCCAGAATGGCCGTCCCCTGATGATCATTGCCGAAGATGTGGATGCTGAAGCGCTGGCCACCCTGGTGGTGAACAAGCTGCGCGGATCACTGAAGATTGCTGCAGTGAAAGCTCCCGGATTCGGAGATCGCAGGAAAGAGATGCTGGAAGATATCGCCATCCTGACCGGTGGAACCGTCATTTCCGAAGAAAAAGGCCTGAAGCTGGAAGGCACCGAACTGGATATGCTGGGGAATGCCGAAAAGATCTCCATCGACAAGGAGAATACCACCATCGTAAACGGTGCCGGCGAGAAAGCCATGATCGAAGCCCGCGTGGGACAGATCAAAAAGCAGATCGAGAATACCACTTCGGACTATGACCGTGAGAAACTGCAGGAACGCCTGGCCAAGCTGGCAGGCGGCGTGGCAGTGATCTATGTGGGTGCTGCCTCAGAAGTGGAAATGAAATCCAAGAAAGACCTCTTCGACGATGCCCTCAGTGCTACCCGCGCTGCAGTGGAAGAAGGGATCATTCCCGGGGGAGGCGTAGCCTACATCCGGGCCCTGGAGAAACTGGCCAAGTTCAAAGGCTCCAACGAGGATGAGAATACAGGCATCGCCATCGTAAGAAGGGCCCTGGAAGAGCCGCTGCGCCAGATCGTGGAAAATGCCGGACTGGAAGGTTCCGTGGTGGTGAAGGAGATCAAGGACGGGAAAGGCGACTACGGTTACAATGCCCACACTGAGAAGTTCGAGAACCTGTTTGAAGCAGGGGTGATCGATCCCACCAAAGTGGCACGCATTGCCCTGGAAAATGCCGCATCCATTGCAGGCATGTTCCTGACCACTGAATGTGCCATTGTGGATATTCCCGAGCCCGAGCCCCCAATGCCTCCTGGCGGCGGCGGCGGAATGGGCATGATGTAATTTTAGCTACATCTACATATATTCCAAGAGTCTGTTCCTTAGGGAGCAGACTCTTTTTAATTCACATTTATCCCTGAGAATATCTATCTTTGCACACTGAAAAACCTGGGAGTATCCTGATGGATCATATTCGCAACTTCTGTATCATCGCCCATATCGACCATGGCAAAAGCACGCTGGCCGACCGCCTCCTGATGTTCACCGGAACCTTGGAGGAAAGGGACTTCCAGGACCAGGTGCTGGACAACATGGAGCTGGAGCGGGAGCGGGGCATCACCATCAAGAGCCACGCCATCCAGATGGAGCATGAACATGAAGGGAAGCCTTATATCCTGAACCTGATCGACACTCCCGGGCATGTGGATTTCTCCTATGAAGTGAGCCGGTCCATTGCGGCCTGTGAAGGAGCGCTGCTGATCGTTGACGCCACCCAGGGAATCCAGGCCCAGACCATTTCCAATCTTTACCAGGCCATTGACCATGATCTGGAGATCATTCCGGTCCTGAACAAGATGGATATGGACAGCGCCATGCCTGAGGACGTGAAGGACCAGATCGTGGACCTGATCGGCTGCGGCCGGGAGGAGATCATTGAGGCCAGCGGCAAAACCGGGAAGGGGGTGGAAAAGATCCTGGAAGCCATCATTGACCGGATCCCTCCGCCCAAGGGAGATCCTGAGGCACCCCTGCAGGCCCTGATATTTGATTCTGTCTACAATTCTTACCGGGGTATTTTTGCCTACTTCAGGATCCAGAACGGAACCATACGCAAACGCGATCTGGTGAAATTTGTGGCCACGGGCAGGGAGTATGATGCGGACGAGATCGGGGTGCTGAAACTTGGACCGGAACCCAGGGAAGTGCTTTCTGCCGGAGATGTGGGCTACATCATATCCGGAATAAAGACCTCCAGCGAGGTGAAAGTGGGGGATACCATCACCCACGTGGACCGTCCCACCCAGGAAATCATTGCCGGCTTTGAGGATGTGAAACCCATGGTATTTGCCGGGATATATCCGGTGGATGCGGACGATTACGAAGACCTCCGCTCCTCCATTGAGAAGCTGCAGCTCAACGATGCATCATTGACCTTCATTCCTGAATCTTCGGCAGCGCTGGGATTTGGATTCCGTTGTGGCTTCCTGGGACTGCTCCACATGGAGATCATCCAGGAACGGCTCGACCGGGAATTCGACATGGATGTGATCACCACGGTCCCCAATGTCAGTTTCAATGTGATCACCACCAAGGGGGAGCTGGTCGAAGTGCACAATCCCTCCGGACTGCCGGCTGCTACGGCCATTGACCATGTGGAGGAGCCATATATCACTGCCCAGGTCATTTCCAAATCCGATTATGTGGGCTCGATCATGACCCTTTGCCTGGATAAACGGGGAACACTCAAGAACCAGGTCTATCTGACCAGCGACCGGGTGGAACTGACCTTCGAAATGCCCCTGGCTGAGATTGTATTTGACTTTTACGATAAATTAAAAAGCATATCCAAAGGCTACGCTTCCTTTGACTACCATCCCCATAGTTATCAAAAGGCCGACCTGGTCAAGCTCGATATTCTGCTCAACGGAGAAATGGTAGATGCGCTGTCCACCTTGATTCATCGCGACAATGCCTATGACTTCGGGCGGAGGATGTGTGTGAAACTCAAGGAGCTGATCCCCAGGCAACAGTATGAGGTGGCCATCCAGGCAGCCATTGGGGCCAAGGTCATTGCCCGTGAGACGGTTAAGGCAGTCCGAAAAGATGTGACAGCCAAATGTTACGGGGGAGACATTACCCGGAAGCGAAAACTACTGGAGAAGCAGAAAAAGGGCAAGAAAAGGATGCGGCAGGTGGGAAACATCGAGGTCCCGCAATCGGCCTTCCTGGCGGTGCTTAAGCTTGACTAGCCAGGTATACCGCCTGGGCAATGGCCATGTCCTGAACGGCCACCCCGGTCAGATCTGCCACGGTAATCTGATCCTCTGATTCCCGGCCGGGAACAGTCCCCGAGATGATCTGTCCCAGTTCAATCATCTGCTCTTTCTCCAGCTTTCCAGCCTGAATGGCCTGGTGAATCTCGCCCCTGAACAGGCATTGTTCCATGCTGTCGGCCACCACCAAATCGGCCTGCCTGAGGATCTGGGGATCCAGCTCCTGCTTGTCCGGAGTATCCGAGCCCACAGCGGTCATATGCGTCCCTTTTTGGAGGTGAGTGGCAAGCAGCAAGGGGGTCAGGGAGGGGGTGGTGGTGACGATGAGTCTGCATTCTTCCTGGATCCTCCGGATCTCCCGGGTAGTTTCGAGCGCAAATCCTTGTGCTTCCATGTCCAGGCGATAACTCTCCAGCTCTTCCGTGCTGGTGCCCCATACCATGACTTTGCGGCAGGAGATGACTGGCTTCAGATGGCTGAGCTGCAAGCGGGCCTGGGTACCCGCACCCACCATTCCGATCTTGTCCACCTGACGGGGAGCCAGGTATTTGGCCACGATGGCTCCTGCCACGGCGGTGCGAATGTTTGTCAGGAGTCCCTCGTCGAGAAGGGCGCAGACGGCCTCGCCGCTCTGCTGACTGAACAACAACATCATGCCATTGCTCGTCAACCGGTCCAGTGCCGGATCCTCCTGAAAACCGGAGGCAATCTTGATCACATAATGGGGCTGCTCCTTGAGGTATCCATACTTGATGTGAACCTCACCGTGATCCAGCAATAATTCACCCACCGGGGGAACCACAGCCCTGCCCTCAGAATAGGCAGAAAATGCCCGTTCAATTACAGGCAAAAGGTCCAGGGAAGGAAGGATGTCTTCAATCTGATCGCGGAAAAGGATCTTCATGTTGGATTTTCGTCAATGACCAGTTTGTATCCCTTTCCGTGCACGTTGATGATCTGCACAGCGGGATCTGGTTTCAGGTACTTTCGAAGTTTGGTGATGTACACATCCATGCTCCGGGCATTGAAATAGTTGTCGTCGATCCAGATGGCTTTCAAAGCAAAATTGCGTTCCAGCACCTGGTTCATGTTGTTGCACAGCAATTTCAGCAGTTCCGACTCTTTGGTGGTCAGTTTTTGTTCGCCTTCCTTGCCAATCAGCAATTGTTTTTTCGCATCAAAGGTAAAAGAACCGATCTCCCAGCTGTTCTTATCTCCCCCGCGGACCCCTTTTGTCCTTCTCAGGATCGCTTCAATCCTGAACAGAAGTTCTTCCATGCTGAAGGGTTTGGTGATGTAGTCGTCGGCTCCCAGGGTAAAGCCTTCCAGCACATCCTCCTTCATGGATTTGGCGGTGAGGAAAATGATGGGAATGTCACTGTTCATCATCCGTATTTCAGAGGCCAGGGTAAAACCATCCTTCACCGGCATCATGACATCCAGGAGGCAGAGGTCGTAATGAAACTGTTCGAAATGCCTGAAGGCCTTTTCGCCGTTGGTGACCCAGTCGGTTTCATAGTTTTTGGCGATCAGGTATTCCTGGAGCAGGGATCCCAGGTTCTCATCATCTTCGGCCAGCAGAATCCTGCTTTTAATCTCATTCATTGCCTGTGTGTTATTGCTGTTTAAGTAAAGGTAAGTGAATATTGAAAAGGGAGCCTTTATTGGGTTCGCTTTTTAGGCTAATATTTCCCCTATGTTGTTCCACAATCAACTTCACATAACTGAGCCCCAGGCCAAAACCTTTTACATTGTGCACATTCCCGGTGGGAACGCGGTAAAACTTGTCAAAGATCCGTTTCTGATCCTCCTTGCTGATCCCGATCCCGTTGTCGGCCACGCCCACCACCACCATTTCCTCTTCATTGCGGGTTGAAATGGTGATTTCGGGCGTACGTCCGGTATACTTCATGGCGTTTTCCAGCAGGTTGGAAATGACATTGGTCAGGTGCATGGGATCGCCCATCACCATGACCTGTTCCGCTTCCGGCAAAAACTCAAATTTGCCCCCCCGTTTGTCCATTTGAAGCAGGAAATTCTGGGCCACATTTTCTATCAGATCGTGAATATCCACTTCCTCATTTTTCAATTTGAGCTGACCGTGATCAAATATGGCCATTTGCAAGACCCTTTCCACCTGATATCCCAGTTGTTTACTTTCTGCCTGGATGATCCGTGAGATCTGGTCCAGGTTTTTTTGTTCCACCGGAATGGAACGGTCGCTGAGCATCTGGGAGGCAAGACTGATGGTGGAGATGGGAGTTTTCAACTCGTGGGTCATGTTGTTCACAAAATCGTTTTTCATCTCCGAGAGCCGCTTTTGCTTGAAGATGATGTAAAGCGCCAGGCTGAACATGGTGATAATGAAGAGGGTGATCAACAGGGAAGATCCTCCCATTATGCCCATGGATTTCCGGAGGTGCAGACGTTCGCCGGGGAAATACACACTCACAAAGGTGCGCTGGTTATATACGCTTCCCGGGAACAGGGAGGTTCTGAAGTATTTGACCCCTTCAAATTCATTGAAATGTTCGGATTGGAATATGGGCGGATGACCCTCCTCATAGACCGCATACTCAAAAGGCATGTCCACCCCTCTTTCGGAGAGCTTTTCTGAAAGTATGGCTTCTATCTGGGCTCCGGAGATCTTGTCCAGCACCTGTTCTTCTTCCACCAGCATTCTTTTGACCACCCGTTCCACAAAGGCATCCTGCTGCTCCACTTCCTTCCTGAGGGTACTTCGAACCTGCTCGGGATGCATGGCAGCCACCAAAACGGTATCGCGCCTATTCAGGTCTTCTCCCACCACCACCATGAGGGAATCATTGATCATCTCCACCTTGCGGTTCTTCAGCGAACGGTCGGGAGAAGTATAGGTGTAGAGCTCCTCGTCCAGATCCTGATCCAGATCCAGGTCCGCGTCCAGGTCCTGGAGAGAATCTTCTTCCGATCCGTTGTAAGCACTCCGGGCATCGATGTGAAAGTTCCATACCGCCTGGCTCCTCTGCTGGACCAGGGGTGGACGTATCTCATCCAGGATGGTGATGACGGTTTCGTTCTGTACCAGTTCATCGGAAAGCTCTGAGAGCACCTGGTTCACCAACATGCCAAGCTGTTTTTCCTCAGACTCTCTGGAGCGATTGATCCAATAGGCCTGGGCAATGATCATGGATATCATGGCCAGGGAAAGGAATATGGTGACGATCCACAGGACGGTGCGACTCATGGCTCAAAGATAACTTGCCTCTTTGGTTCAGCCAGAGGGTTTTAACATTCTTTAACTTCCTTTAAACCAAAGTAACTATAATCTGAAATAGATTTGTTGCAGATACTTTACCAAAGAACGATGAGAAAAAATATACCCCATATGATCATGAGCCTATTGCTGGTTTCTGTTTTTGTTGCAGGAATTCGGGCCCAGGAAAAAACAGAAGTTAGCATTCAGGTGAAGAAGGATGGAAAGGTGGTCAAAGACACCACCTATCTCTTCGATGATGACCAGGAGGCCAAGCACGTGATGAAGATGGTGGAAGTGATGAGTGGCATGGATGAGGACATGGAGGATATGCATTACAATTACACCATGACCCATAGCGGCGGAGAACACGGGGAGGCCATGGTATTTATTTCCAAAGACGGGGATAAGACCGAAATCAAGGAAATCCATGGCGATTCCCTGGTGTGGATCAGCGAAGGAGAAGGAACCCACGGGGAGCACAAGGATGGTGATCATGTGGTGATTGTGAAGAAGGGGGATGGAGAGACCTTCGACATATGGGTGGACGAAGATGGATCGGTGGAGGGTAAGAAGCGGGTCAAGGTGATTGTTTCCGGCGACGGAAAAGGCAGCTGGACCGCAATCTCAGCCGATGAGATGGATGAGGATGAGCAAGAGGTGAAAGTCAAAGTGATCAAAAAGAAGGTTAAGAAAGAAAAGTAATAGAAGTATTGCCTTGCAGTTGCAGGCATGTTTGGTTTAGTTTTAGGGTTAATTGGTGTAAAAACTGTCCGTCCTCCCGGCGGGCAGTTTTTTTTTAACTTGCAGGAAAACACCCCTTGCCATCCAAGGATTACCATAAAGTGCTGGGCCTGTCCCCGGGAGCAAGTCCGAAGCAGATCAAGATCGCTTACAGGAAGTTGGCTTTAAAATACCATCCTGACCGGAACAATTCTACCGGGGCCAAACAAAAGTTCCTGGAGATCAGCGAAGCTTATGATTATTTGCTGGAGCATCCCGATCATGGAATCCCACAGGCTTCCTCCTATGAAGAACGCATGGCCAGTGAGGTAATGCGACAGGAGCGTGAGCGGATGAAACAGCAAGCAAGGGCCAGAAGGGAGAAAAAAAAGAAAGAAGAAGAGTATTTCAACCAGCCCGAATGGCATGATCCCATCCTGTTTCTGAAGTATGCCGGAAATGCCCTCGTCCTGCTGTTTGGGATGGCAGCGATTGTAGGGCCCATACTATTGGCCATTTTCGGGGATCCGGCC
>CBDTYO010000146.1:0-9416 GCA_965364615.1 uncultured Bacteroidia bacterium | reverse complement strand
TCAGGATGGTTTTCACCCTTTCCGGATCTGTTTTAATGAGTTTCCACGGTTCGGTATCGGCCAGGTATTTATTGCCCAGGCGAGCCAGGTCCATGCCATTTTTTATGGCTTCCCGGAAGCGGAATTGTTCCAGGCTCTGTTCCACACACGCGGTGATGTTTTTTATTTCCTCCAGGGTACTTTGGTCCAGGTCCCCCAGGCCGCTTACTTCCGGGACCCTGCCTTCAAAATACTTATGGGTAAGCACGATGGCCCGGTTTACGAAATTCCCGAGGACGGCCACCAGTTCATTGTTGTTCCGGTTCTGAAAATCCTTCCAGGTAAAATCGTTGTCCTTGTTCTCCGGAGCGTTGGCACACAAAACATAACGCAGCACATCCTGTTTTCCGGGAAAATCCTCCAGGTATTCGTGGAGCCACACAGCCCAGTTCCGTGAGGTGGAGATCTTATCGTTTTCCAGGTTCAGAAATTCATTGGCGGGCACATTGTCGGGCAGTATGTAAGTGCCTTCTGCCTTGAGTATGGTGGGGAACACAATGCAATGGAATACGATGTTATCCTTCCCGATGAAATGAACCATGCGGGTCTCCTCATCCTTCCAGTAAAGTTCCCAGTCGGGGGTGAGCTCCTTGGTGGCCGAGATGTAGCCAATGGGAGCATCGAACCATACATAGAGGACCTTTCCGTCAGCCCCTTCCACCGGAACAGGCACACCCCAGTCCAGGTCGCGGCTCACGGCCCTGGGCTGCAATCCCAGGTCGAGCCATGATTTGCACTGTCCATATACATTGGCTTTCCATTCTTTGTGGCCCTCCAGGATCCATTCCCGCAGCCAGGATTCATACTTATCCAGGGGAAGGTACCAGTGTTTGGTTTCCCTCAATACGGGCTTGCTGCCACTGATGGTCGAAACAGGATTGACCAGTTCGGTGGGACTCAGGGAAGTTCCGCACTGTTCGCACTGATCACCGTAAGCGGATGGATTCCCGCAATGGGGACAGGTACCGGTGATGTAGCGGTCGGCCAGAAAAGCGGAAGCCTCTTCATCATAGTACTGTTCGGAGGTTTTTTCCATAAAAACTCCTTTGTCGTAAAGGGTTTTGAAGATTTCTGAAGCAGTCTCGTAGTGCACCTTGTTGGAAGTGCGGGAGTAAATATCGAAGGAGATCCCAAAGTCTTCAAAGGCTTTTTTATTGATGGCATGGTAACGATCCACGACCTCCTGGGGGGAGATGCCTTCGTTGCGTGCCTTCAGGGTGATGGGCACTCCGTGTTCATCGGATCCGCAGATGGAGATGACATCTCTTCCGCGCTGCCGGAGGTATCTTACATAAATGTCGGAAGGAACATAGACCCCGGCCAGGTGGCCCAGATGAATGGGGCCGTTGGCATAGGGCAAAGCAGAGGTTACCAGGGTTCTCTTAAAATTCTTTACAGTCATTGTGAGTTTCATTGGGAAGCACAAAGATAGTGATAAACGCTGATTGTCTCGCGGTTCGTCCCATAAAAGGGAAAGCCGTATGGAGATGAATGCATGCGACAAAGGCAGAGGTGCGGAATTGCTGGCTGCCGGCTACCTCAGGGCCAGGGGTTATCGCATCTGGAAGTCCAACTGGCGGTGGGGGAAGAAGGAACTGGACCTGATCACCCTGCACCGAAATGAACTGGTAATTGTTGAGGTAAAGGCAAGAATGGACAATGCGGTCAACGATCCTTCGGAGGTCGTGGATCCTGTGAAGCAGCGCAATATGGTGCTGGCAGCCGATGCCTTTATCCGTCTTCACGGCTGTTGCCGGCCCACCCGTTTTGATGTCATTGCCGTTATTTACCGGGGCAGTGATGTGGAGATCGAGCACATCGAAAATGCCTTTTACCCGGTAGTGGATTGATCAGCGAAGCGAAGGAACAAGGGTGAAGGAATATTGGTATTCCCCGGGAGGAATGGTGTATTCTTTGTGTACCGGCCGGCCCCAGGAGTTATCTCCTCCCACCCCCATCTGCAAATGATCAATGTTCCACTGGACCCTTGGACCGGCTTTGATATGGGCCCCGTGTTTGGCGGTTACCGGGACCAGTCCGGAGGCCGATTCACTTCCATCGATGCCCGGTTCAAAATCCAGTTCAGCTGTGTGGAAGGGCCAGGCGCTCCCATTGAGCAGAAGGCTGTCGGCCGGGTATGCTGTCAGAGAGAGCGTCTGGGCAGACAGCTGCATCCAGCGGATATCCGTTAGATTCCCCGTCTCCTGGGGACGGGAATAGCGATGGAATTGATCCGCTACCCTGGACTGGTAGATCCCGATTTTTCCTGAGGTCTTCCGGTCCCAGTAAGTTTCATGGGGACCTCTCCCATACCAGGAGCTTTGGGTAAATCCCTCTGGCAGGCTCAGGTACATGCCCAGTCTGGGGATGTCCGGAAGGGAGTCTTTCAGGGGAATGAAATGGTAATCCACCTGCAAAGATCCATCCCTAGACAGGGTATATTGCACCCTGAGCGATGCCACCTGGTCAGGAAAGCCATAAGACAGGGCAAACCATATATTATCCCCGGACCTGGCAGGAGCTTCCACCAGGGTGGCCTTGGCCTCTTCCGTAGATCGTTTCCAGAGGGCCGCCCAAAGGTGCATGCCATTCCCCAGGTCATTGTCGGTGGGGGCTCTCCAGAAATTGGGCCGGATCGCCCGGTCTGTGATCAATTGTTCCCGGAATGTCCAGTACAGAAGCTCGCCGGTGACCGGATCTACAGCCATCCGGGTCAGGTCATTCTGAAGGAAGATCTGCTCTTCCTCTTTCCTTATGCCCAGTGGCGTACCCGATGTTCTCTCCAGCCTGGGCGGGATATAATCCTGAAGCACGAATTGCTCAAAGGCCACCTCATGGCCAGCCGGCAGGAGGTCTTCAGCTTTTTCGGTGAGCAGCTGGACAAATAGTACATATTCAAAGGAGGGGTTGAAAGAAATCAGCGGGATGGGAAAATGAAGCCGGGTGCCGGCTTCCACCCGGATGGTATCAAAGGCACCTTCCTGCACATTGATCCCGTTTTGTCTCAGGGCCCATTTCACGGTCATGCGATCCAGGGCGGCAAATATATTTTTATTGCTTACCGTCAGGATTTGCTCCTCCGGATCCCACGCAAATCCCGCCGGCTGATAAACCTTCATCACCTCGTAGAGGTGGGGGTGGGGATTCCGGTAGGGATCCACCAGGCCGTTGTTGAGAAAATTCCCGTCGGTGGGAAGATCGGGATGGTAATCATGTCCGTAGGCCAGGTAAGCCTTCCCTTCTTCATCCTGGTATTCCAAAGACTGATCCACCCAGTCCCAGATAAATCCTCCCTGAAGGACGGGATATCTTTCAATGATGTCCCAGTAATCCTGCAGGTTTCCCACCGAGTTGCCCATGGCATGGGCATATTCTATCATGATGGCCGGTTTGGCAGGATGGTTCCCGGCGTATGCAATCAGGGTTTCCGGACTGGGATACATGGGGCAATAGATGTCGGTATAATCTTCAGTTCCGGCGGGCTCATATTGTACCGGGCGGGTGGTATCCAGGGTTTTCAGGCGCTTGTAAAGGGAGCGGAACAGTTCTCCCTTTCCTGCTTCATTCCCCAGCGACCAGATGATGATGGAAGGGTGGTTGCGATCGCGATAATACATGCGCTCCACCCGGTCGAGGTGGGCCGGCAGCCACGACATCTCCTCTCCCAGCTGGGTGTTTTCATCCAGGGCCAGGGGATGGCTCTCAATATTGGCTTCATCAATGACGTACAATCCATGCTTGTCGCACAGGTCGTACCAGTATGGATGGTTCGGATAGTGGCTGCTTCGCACGGCATTGATATTGAATTGCTTCATCAAAGCGATGTCTTTTTCCATGGAAGCCCTGGAGACCACGTGACCCGTATGGGGATCCGTCTCATGACGGTTCACACCCTTGATGCTTACCGCCTGGCCATTGACCAGCAAGAGGTTATCCCGGATCTCGACACTTCGGAACCCTATGTACTTTTGGATGAATTGGTTGGTCTCAGGACGGGCGGGATCGGTCAACTGAATGCTCAGCCGGTAGAGGCGTGGAGTTTCGGCAGACCAGGCATCCACTTCCTTCAGCACGGTTTCGGCGCTGATCCCCCCAATGCCCCCGGCAGGAATTTCCAGGCTCTTATTCTCCGCAAACAAAGAAATCTCCCCACCGGAAAGTCGGATATGCACCTGGCGCGTGGCTGCGCGGTCCGTCTTGTTTTCGATAGCGACATTGAGCCTGAATTCTCCATCCTGGTAGGTGGAATCCAATCCCGCATATACCTGGAAATCCGCCACAGCCACCCGGGGCTTGGCATAGAGATACACTTCCCTTTCGATGCCGCTCATCCGCAGCATGTCCTGGCTTTCCAGGTAGCTGGCATCGCTCCAGCGGAACATCTGGAGGGCCAGGAGGTTCTCGCCCGGTTTCACCAGTGCACTTACATCAAATTCTGCAGGGGTTTTGGATCCCTGGGAATAACCTGCAAATTCCCCGTTGATATACAGGTACATGGCCGATTTGGCCCCCGCAAAGTGTAAGATGACCTGCTCCTCTTTCCAGGCTTCGGGAATGGTGAATACATGCCGGTAGGTGCCCACAGGGTTATAGTCCTGAGGTGCTTCCGGCCAGGTGGTGGAAAAGGGATAACGTTCGTCGAGGTAGATGGGATATCCGAACCCTTCCACCTCCCAGTTGGCCGGTACCGGAATGCTTGCCCAGGATTCGTCATCCAGACCCGGATCCCAGAATTTCCGGATCCGCTCTTCGGGGGAGGCGGTCCAGTGAAATTTCCAGTTTCCGTTGAGAGAGATGTATCGTTGGGAGGAATCCGGGGAATCCAATTCAGCCAGGACCTCCGATTCATAAGCAAAGAAATCTGCCCGCGGTGCCAGCTTGTATACCGAGAACACGGTATGATCGCTGTGAAGGTCCTGTTTTTCCCAGCGTTCCTCGGGTCCGCAGGACCAGAGCAATATGACCAATGTCCAGAGAAAGGCAGTTCTACCCATGGTGTTGCATATAATCTTCCCCCAGCACCCTGGTGATGTTTTCCAGGACCTGGTCCGCGTGTCTTCTGGAAAACACCATGGGCGGTTTGATTTTCATGACATTCACATCTTTGCCGTCGGTGCTCATCAGAATTCCCCTTTGTTTCATCCGGTTGGCCAGGTAAGCGGCCTTATGGGTCTGTGGATTCATATCGGGATCGGTGAGCTCAATGCCCAGGAAGAGCCCCTGTCCGCGCACATCCCCGATGATGGGAAATTCGCCCTGCATCTTGGTGAGTTCCTCCTTCAGGTAATTCCCGACCTGCAGGGCATTTTCCTGCAGGCCTTCCTCTCTGATTACCCTGAGTACTTCGGTTCCTATGGCGCAGGAAACGGGATTCCCCCCGAAAGTATTGAAATATTCCATGCCATTGGCAAAGCATTCTGCCACCTCCCGCGTGCACACCACAGCGGCCAGGGGGTGGCCATTCCCAATGGGTTTCCCGATGGTGACTACATCGGGGATGACCCCCTGCAGCTGGAAACCCCAGAAAGTCTTGCCTACCCGGCCACAGCCCACCTGTACCTCATCGGCGATGCAGATCCCTCCTGCTTTTCTGACCATCCCATAGGCCAGCTCCAGGTAACGTTCCGGAAGTTCGATCTGTCCGCCGCAGGAAAGGATGCTTTCACAAATGAAAGCCGCCGGCTTTCGGCCCAGGGAATGGATATGGTCAATCTGTTGCTGAATATGGGCGGCATACAGGGGTCCGGTCCCTGCTCCCCTGTACATGCCGCGATAAGCATCGGGCAAAGGAACAATATGGGTATGTTCGGGAGCCCCGGAACCTCCTTTCCCGTCGAATTTGTAGGAACTGATCCCCACACAACCTGTGGTATTCCCGTGGTAGCCCACCTCCACGGCCAGCATGTCCATCTGGCCTGTGCAGGCATGAGCCATGCGAAGGGCCAGCTCATTGGCTTCGCTGCCCGAGTTGACCAGGTGAACCACCGACAGCTCATCGGGGAAGGTGTCGAGCAGCTCCCGGGCAAAGGCATTGATGTTGTCGTGCAGGTACCGGGTATTGGTGTTGAGCACAGCCATCTGCCGTTGTCCGGCCCGCACCACCCGGGGGTGCTCGTGCCCCACATGGGCCACGTTATTGACCGTGTCGAGAAACCTGCGGCCCATGTGATCGATCAGCCAGACTCCGTCTCCGCGGACAATTTTCAGGGGTTCGCGGTAGGAAAGGCTCAGGCTCCGGCCCAGGTGTTGTTTTCTGAAGGCCAGGGTGTCTGAAGGATCTGCAGGCCTGTATGCCTCAAGTCCGGCCTGGGCAAACAGGAGCGCGGGATCCGGACAGATGCCCTTCATGACCTCCAGCTCATTGGGATAGCCTACCCCGGGGAAGTCATTCTCATAATCGAGCAGCGACAGCATCAGCTGAAAATGCAGGTGCGGAGCCCAGTTGCCGTTCTCGGGGTAGTTGGCGATTCTGCTGATCTCCTCGCCCTGCCTGATCCTGTCACCCGATTTCCACAGGAGGACATGATCGAGGCTTTGGTGGCCGTATAGGGTGTAAAACACCAGGTCTCCCTCCAGGTGCTTTAAGATGATCAGTCCGCCATACTCCTTGTCGCCTTTGTCATGGACAGCGCAGATCACCTCCCCGTCAAACAGCGCATGCACAGGTGTTCCCACCGGGATCCAGAAATCCACCCCCAGGTGAATGGTCCGGCTTTCCTTCCCGTGCCTGCCCATCCTGTCGTAGGCCTCCGAGGTATATAGCGCCCTGGGTTCCAGGTAACCGCCAGCCAGGATTTTGTCCGGCACCTCTTTTTGAAGCCGTTCCAGATGGAACTGGAACAGCTCCAGGTCACTGGCCGCCTCACGGTCGCCGACCAGGGTGCTGGAGACACTCAGATCCAGGGTGTGGACCGTTTCTTTTTGCAGGGAGGGAAACAGGGAGGAAAGTCTGTATGGATGGGCGGAAGCCCAGCGTCTGAATTCCTCCTCCCCGGGATGGGCTGAAAATCCACACACCTTCCTGAAACTGTAATGTGCAAATTCCGGGCTTAGCTGTTCCCAGCCTTTCAAAACCTCCCAGGCAGGAGCTTCGCTGATCAGCAGGTATGCATTTTCAGGTTCAGCCTGACGGTTGATGGCCGATTTGCTCACACTGATCACCAGCCTCATGGCCACCAGGGCATAAAGTACTTCCAGTTCCTCTTCCAGGAGGGGGAACTGCTTATGATATCCTTCCAATACGGGAAGGGCAGCGCTCAGTATATCAGCTTGTCCCATGACCGCATAGGCGATGGCAATGGCCACATCGTTGATCACCTGGGTATGGATCGCATCGCCATAGTCAATGATCGCTGTCACTTCCGGATGGACCAGGTCCTCTGAAACCACCACATTGTTGTCATTGGCATCGTTGTGCACCAGGCTTTTCCTGAGGCTGGAATAGCGTTCCTGGATCTGATCGAAACGATCCTGGAAATATGCGGCGATCAGCTGGCGATCAGCAGAAAACAAAGGAGTGGCTTTGCGGGTCCATCCTGCCTGGGCGATGTCCCAGTCAAAGGATCGGCGGGCCAGGGGATGATCAAATCCTTCCAGGGCTTTGGTCAGTCTGCCGGCCTCTTTCCCCAGGCTGTAAAGCAAATCATCCTTGATGGGATGCACCGAGGACCAGAGCCTGCCTTCGATCCAGGTGAGCAACCTGACAGGCATAACCTGTCCGGAATCGTCCGAATATTCGCTGACCAGCCTTCCTTCCTTATCTGGCAGGGGTTCCGGTGATTTGACATTCCGGCCATCTGCGGAAAGGTGCTTCAGAAGCGTCTGCTGGTACTCAAGATATGCGGGATCGGCATCCGGACGGCTTACCTTCAACAGGTAACTTTCTTTCTCTGAATCGATTCTGAAATTGAAGTCCACCTCTCCAGGCAGATGATGCGCTTTCCCGGATATTCCAAACAGGGTGGAGGATATATGTTCAGCCTGAATTTCTGTCAGTTTGCTATGAGAGTAAGATGTTGCCATGAGTCAGTTTAAAATTAACGAAAAATGGCTCTGATAGTTGCTCTGGTGGAGTATTGTAGCGTATCAATTTGTACCTTTGGTCAAATTGTCCCAACAGGCATGTTCAGACATTACCTTAAAACCGCCTTGAGGTTTCTCAGGCGTAATTCCTTGTATACCGCGATCAATGCCCTGGGCCTCTCCATATCCCTGGCCGTTTCCTTCATCATCCTGATGTTTGTGATCAATGAATTCAGCTACAACCTTTGCCATAAAAACAGATCGCGGATATTCAGGGCGGTCACTTACTACAAGGAATTCAAAAATACCATGGCTGGCTCTCCCTATGTTCTGGCCAAGACCCTGAAGGAGGAGTATCCCCAGGTGGAGAAGGCCATCAATACCAGAAACCTGAGAGGGTTTAAAATCAGGCGGTCGGGAGAGTATATAGCTGTCAGGAGTGCCCTGGCCACTGATTCGGAGGTCTTTGACATCTTCAGTATCCCATTACACGGGAGCACCCTGTCCGATAAGCCCCTGAAGGACCTGAATTCCATCATGCTTTCCAAAAAACTGGCCGACCAGTTGTTCCCGGGGGGGGATCCGGTGGGCATGGAACTGGAGGTGCTGATCAACAATACGGAAGAAGTATTTGTGGTCAGCGGTGTGTATGAGGACATTCCCAGGAATTCTACCTTCCGGGCAGACTGTATGGTCAATGGCCGGTGGACCCTTGCACCGCTGAACCAGACTTTCGGGATCACCAACATAGATCTCAGTTGGGATCATAATTTCTGGAGGACCTGGATCCTGCTTTCTGAAACCAGCGATGCAAGAGCCATCGACGAACAGTTTGAAGTATTTGGGGTAAAGCACATCAGTGAAGATCCACCTTTCCTGTATTCTCTCCAGAACCTGAAGGATTACTACCTGCGTTCCGGGGAGATCGCCAACACCTGGCCCACCGGAGACCTTAAAAAAATCAGGCTGTTTTTGACCGTGGCTTTCCTGATTGTCCTGATTGCGGCCATCAACTACATCATCCTTTCTGTGGCTGTATCCACCGGACGGTCCAAGGAAATCGGGATACGGAAGGCTGCCGGGGCAAGCGTTCAGAGGATCAGGAGCCAGCTGCTGGGAGAGTTTGTGATTCTATCCATCCTGGTGTTGCCCCTGGCCCTCATCTTGATGGAGCTGGCCAGGCCGGGGGCTGAAAAACTGTTTCAAACCTCCCTGGAGATGATCCCATCCAATCTGGTTATCTACATCCCGGTTTATCTCGGGTTAACTGTGCTGATCGGGCTGGTTTCAGGTCTTTATGCCTCCTCCTACCTGAGCAGGTTGAAGGTCCTGGATATACTGAAACAAAAGGTGAG
>CBDTYO010000145.1:0-9503 GCA_965364615.1 uncultured Bacteroidia bacterium | reverse complement strand
TGGCTGCCACACTGGCGGCAATGTTGTCGTGGACATAGCCCTCGCCGTTCTTGGTATAGATCAGGATACTGATGGGTTCAGCGGGATCAGAAGCGCAGATCCCCCCCAGCAACCAGAATACCAGAAATCCAAATAGTGTAATTCTCTTCATTTTTTTTCCAGGATCAATTTATCTTTTCAATATACACAAAATACGCCGGGTAAATCCTTCCTTCCTTGTCTTTCAGGATGGCCTCCATATCATATTTCCCGGCTGAGAGAAACAGGGAGAAGCTTACCTCCTCGTCAGTCTCTGCAATGCCTGAGCTTTGGCTGATCTCACCCATGAGGAGGGAAGCCTCCACGAAGCCCGGATCTTGGCTGGCAGGCATGGCTCGCTCAAGCTCAGGTCGCCCGGGCGATGCGCCGAACCGGGCATTGATGGCCAGGCCGCTCTCCCGGGGAAAACGCCTGAGGCTGATCTGGTAATCCCCTTCTTCTGCAATTTCCACCTTCCAGATACCGCTGCCTTCTGCGGCTTGCACCGCGCCGTACTGGTGCCAGAAATCCAACAGCGGGGTCCTCATATCGTGGGAACAAATTCTCAGCGGGTTCTCCCGGGGAGAACCGGCCCTGAGGTACGCAAAACGATCCTCCACCCCTTCCTCCAGGATCGATTTCCACCAGTGTTCATAGGCCTCAGCCAGCCTGGCTGCAACCTCCGGATGATCATCTATCAGGTTTTGTTCCTGTCCCGGGTCTTCCTGCATATGGTACAACTCCTGCCCGTTGACCAGTCTCCAGCTGCTATCCATGACCGAATACTGTTTGTACTTCACCAGGTCAAGGCGGCGCTGGGTATCCACATAAAGGATCCTGTTGGGCCAGCCCTCTGTCTCTCCGTAAAACAAGGGCTTCAGGCTTGTCCCGTCCAGGGGTTTCCCAGCGGTAAAGTCCAGACCAAGCAGGTCCACCAGGGTCGGCAGCAGGTCGAAGTGGGCTGCCAATTGTTCCACTTTCCTGCCCCCGCCTATCTCCCCTGCGGGCCAGCGCACCATGAAAGGCACCCTGTGTCCGCCTTCATATTCACTGCCTTTGTGCCCGCGCAACCCCCCGTCGAAGACAGTATGGCCCAGAGCGGTTCCGTTGTCTGTCATGAAAATAAGCAGGGTGTTTTCTTTGAGGCCCATCTCATGGAGCTGCTGCTCCAAACGGCCAAAATTATCATCAATGTGGGTGATCATCCCGTAAAAGCGCTTCACCCTTTCAGGTACCTGATCCACTTCCCGGTACAGGTCCGTATATTCCACAGGTACATTCAGGGGACCATGGGGTGCGTTGGTGGACAGGTAACAAAAGAAGGGCCGGTCCCTGTTTTCCCGGATAAAACGCAGGGCTTCCTCAAAGAACACATCGGTGCAGTAGCCCTGGTAGGTCTCTGGCTCTCCATTGTGCCAGTAGGTATCGTCAAAGTAATCGTTGCCCCAGTAGTCGGGCATCTGGGTGATCCCCCCTCCCCCGTGCCGGACCACCTCGTGAAAGCCCCGGTCCTCCGGCCGGAAAGGATAATTGTCGCCCAGGTGCCACTTCCCGAACATTCCGCATTGATACCCCTGCCTGGCCAGGATCTGCGGAAGAATCACCTCATCCTCGTAGAGCAGGGATCGCCCGGCAATGGTGTGGTACACATTGAGCCGGTTGGTGTGCCTCCCGGTCAACAGCGCTCCCCGGGTGGGTGCGCAGGTGGTGGAGACATGGAAGTTGGTAAAACTGACCGCTTCCTGGCAGAATTGATCCAAATGCGGGGTAAGGATGTAGGGATTTCCGTGGCAGGCCAGATCGCCGTAGCCCTGATCGTCGGTGATGACCAGGATCACGTTAGGCCTGGCACGGGCCTGCTTTTCGCCATCCTTCAGGCCGCATCCTGCCAACAACAGGAAGCTGCAGCAAAGGAAGCATATATATCTTGGTTGCATGGTCAATGATTCAGTTCTCTCCATCCAGGGCCACCATGCGGAAACGGTCCAGTTGGGGGCGGGTGTGTTCCGCCTCCATGATCATCTCCACCTGGCGGATCAGTTCGGGTTCTTCGTGGGCCACATCATGCTGTTCCTGGATATCTTCTTCCAGGTTGTACAGTTCCAGGACCAGGTTTCCCTGTCGGATATCCTTGCGTATGGCCTTCCACTGGTCCATCCGTACTGCCTGCTGTCCCCCCGATGCCGGAAATTCCCAGTACAGATAAGGATGTTTTTCCTGCTCCCCCCTGCCCAGAAGTTCTGGCAGGTAACTGATGCCATCCAGATCCTCCGGGAAACTGGCACCGGCAGCTTCGCACAGGGTGGGAAGCAGGTCCCAGAAGGCTGAAAGGTGATCCGATTGGCTGCCCGGGGCTATCATTCCGGGCCAGCTGGCTATCAGGGGAACCCGGATCCCCCCTTCGTGCAGGAAGGCCTTGCCCCATCCCCGCTCCGATTTAAAGGGTCCGCCCGACCGGAACCAGGGCGAATCCGTCCCCCCGTTAAAGGTAGGTCCGTTGTCGGAGGAGAAAATGATCAGTGTATTTTCATACTTGCCTTCCTCTTTCAGCGTATTGATCAATTCCCCGATCCGTTCGTCCAGGTAAGAGATCATGGCCGCATAGGTGGCATGGGGATACCTGCAGGGAAAATAACCGGCCTCTCCCAGATAGGGTTCTTCCTCCCCGAATTTTTCCACATAATATTCCACCCACCGGTCGGGTGCCTGAAGGGCCACATGGGGAATGGGGGAAGCCCAGTAAAGGAAAAAGGGGTCCTCTCCGGTGGACCTGACAAAGCGGATCATTTGCGAAAACATCACATCCGGGGCGTATTCTTTCAGCGCAAAATCTGAATAGCTTTCAGGATGGTAGGGATCGGCACCGGCTTCCAGCTTCGAATGAGGGGCTACCGTGTCATTATCCAGCCTAAGCCTGTTCTCGTTCAGGTAGAGGTGGACCGGGTAATACGTATGGGCCTGCCGCTGACAGTTGTATCCGCAGTAAAAATCAAATCCCAGCCGTGTGGGGATGCTTTCCGTGTGGGCGGCTCCCAGGCCCCATTTCCCGACCATCCCCGTGCGGTACCCTTCGGCCTGTAAGAGGCTGGCTATGGTGGAGGTGCCTGCAGGCAAGGGCATTTGCCCCTCCAGGGTGGAATCGGCGATCATGGCCCGGTAATCCCATACCTCACCCCGGTCTCCCCATTCATGATTGCCCCTGATATAAGCATGCCCACTGTGTTTTCCGGTGAGCAGCACACAGCGGGAGGGCGCACACACCGGAGATCCGGAATAGTGCTGTGTAAAGCGCATGCCTTCAGCGGCAAGCCTGTCCAGGTGAGGGGTTTCAATCAGTTCCTGTCCATAGCATCCCAGGTCGCCGTACCCCAGGTCGTCGGCCAGGATGAAAATGATGTTCGGTGCCGGGTCCTTCCCCCCGGGGGACTGGCAGGAACTCAGACATAATAGTCCTGCCAGCAATGCGATGCCATTTAGCAGCTTCATGGGCCTAGTTTTTTTGTTTGAACCACACATTCATTTTCCCCACCTCCCGGTTGGCCCAGGCATAGTAGGGAATCAAGGTAAGATTTTCGCCCTGGAGTACATTCACCCCTCCCAGGAGTTCGGGCATGAACTGCGCTTCCAAAGGAGAATCCGTGCTGATCGACGCCTCCAGCACATCCAACGCATTGTCCACCTCCTCGGCACAATAGACGATGGGACCCTGCTGAACCGCCATCAATCCGGTTTTGGCGCTCACCTCTTCCCGGGCACGGATGGTCCTGGCTTCCATGGGCAGTTCCAGGGTGATCCAATCGCCCCTCTTCCACTTGCCACCCAATACTGCATAGCCTTTCTCCATTTCGATCCCCACCTTGGTGCCATTGACCTTCAGGACAGCTTGCTGATCCTGTCCATCGGCAAAGTTGAAAAGGTCGGAAGGCACGGCCCGATTGGTGGCCCATCCCGGTATGCGTATATGCAGATCAGCTTCCACCGCTTCTTCATTCCGGAATTCCATCTCGATATGGCCCTTCCATGGATAATCGCTTTGCTGGGAAAGGATCAGTGTTCCTCCGGGGCTATCCAGGTGAACCTCACTGTTCATAAACAGATTCACATAGATGGCTTCCTCGTGCCTGGCATAGGCATAGCCGGCTACCGAGGGGACAAACCTGGAAAGGTTGGAAGGACAGCAGGAGCAGTTGAACCAGGGGGACCGGCCGTTGACTCCCTGGTTGAAGGCAGTCTCCCCATCGTGCTGAAGGGTATTGGGATAGAAAAACAGTTTTCCATTCAGGGAAAGTCCGGGGAGAACTCCGTTGTACAGCGACCTTTCCAGCACATCCATGTATTTTGCATCCCCATGCAACAGAAACATCCGGTGGTTCCAGTACACATTGGCGATGGCCGCACAGGTTTCATTGTAGGGCTGATTGGGAAGATCATAATTGTCCCCGTAGCCTTCATGCCGCCGAATGGCCCCCACCCCTCCGGTGATAGATAGCTTCTTCTCTACCACATTGTTCCAAATCCTGTCGATGGCTGCCAGGTAGCCTGAATCGCCGGCCAGGGCTGCCACATCAGCCATGGCGGAGTACATGTAGTTGGCCCTGACAGCATGTCCCACGGCTTCGGATTGTTCCGTCACCGGAAGATGGGCCTGGGAGTAGGTGTCATCCTTCATCTCTGAACGTATATCCAGCAGGTGCCTGGCCAGTTGCAGGTACTTCTCATTCCCGGTAGCCCGGTACAATTTGACCAGTCCGATCTCGATTTCCTGGTGACCCGGGACATAGGGATGACCCTGGGTGACGCAAACCTCATACACAAGGTCCGCGTTCTTTGTGGCCACATCCAAAAAGGATCTTTCCCCCGTGGCCAGGTAATGGGCCACCGCCGCTTCATACATATGTCCCGCATTGTAGAACTCGTGACTGCTGTTGGGGGTTTCGATCCAACGCCCTTCCTCGCTATAGGTGCAACAGGCAAAGTCATTGTAATCGTTGGCCTTCAGGGTCCAGGGCGTATACAGGTAGCCATCATCCTCCTGGGCAGCGGAGACATTATAGACCAGGCTGTCGAGATAGGCCCTCAGCTGGGGATCATCCTCCAGCAAAAGGCTGTAGGCCGCCCCTTCCATGATTTTATACAGGTCCGAATCGTTGAAACCGTAGCTTCCTTCATACTTCCCTTCCTGAAGGCCGCCTGCATAAATGAAATTATTGATTCTTCCAGTTTCCTCGCACTTCTGGAAGGCAAAAGGAATGGTACGGTGCACTGCCGTGGATACCCAGTTTTTCCAGAATCCGTCCCGTAGCCTGACGGAGGTGAAATCTACGGGAACTATGGGGTAATCATTGGTCTGAGACGGGTTTGCAGGCTGGGTACAGCTTTGCAGGACCAGGAGCATCAGAAAAATGCAGGCGGAAATAGATGGACTTGATTTCATGTATGCGATTTTATAGCAAGATATTAAATCATCTTGTAGTATTTTAGCCGGAACAACAAGATATTTATCCTTGATGCCATAGCCATGAAAATAACTATTCTCAATCTGTCCTTGCTGGTGGCTGTTTTTGCTGCCTGCCAGACATTTGCCTCTGCCCCGGCCGAGAAACCCCGCGTCATTGTACTCACCGACATTGAAAATGAACCGGATGATGCGCAGTCCCTGGTGAGATTCCTCACTTACAGCAACCAGTTTGATGTGGAAGGCATTATTGCCACCACTTCGGTATGGCTAAGAACCAGGACGGCCGAAGCCCGCATCCACGAAATCCTTGAGGCCTACCATGAGGTTCAGCCCAACCTGATCTTGCATGAACCCGGTTATCCCGCCTACGAAGCACTGAAAGCCGTCACCAAATCGGGACTTCCCGTCTACGGCATGGCCGGAGTGGGTGAAGGGAAGGATTCAGAAGGTTCGGAATGGATCATTGAGGCCCTGAAAAAGGAGGACCCACGCCCTGTCTGGGTGCTTGCCTGGGGTGGCCCCAACTGCCTGGCACAGGCGCTCTGGAAACTGGAACAAAGCGAATCGCCCGAATCCCTGAAAGGATATGTAAATAAACTGAGGGTTTATGCCATCTCCGACCAGGATCCGTCGGGACCCTGGATGCGGAAGAAATTCCCGGATCTATTTTACATCTGCACCCCCGGTTATGCACATGGGGGGAGAGAGGGCTACCACTTTGCCACCTGGACCGGGATCTCGGGCGACACCTTTCATGGACGCTTTCCGGGAGGAAACAAAGAGGTGATCAGCAGGGAGTGGATCAAAACCCATATCCAGAAAAAACACGGACCCCTCGGGAAAGAATACCCCGATGTACGCTACCTGATGGAGGGCGATACTCCCTCCTTCCTCTACCTGATCAACAATGGTCTGGGCTCCAGGGAACACCCCAATTACGGGAGTTGGGGAGGCCGCTATGAATACCATACCCCAAAGACCGAGCTTTATTTCTTTGAACCGGAGACCAGGCCCCTGTGGACCAATGCTCCGGATGAGGTATACTCCGAGGTGGATCAGCAATACCATACCAGCGACCAGGCCACCATCTGGCGCTGGAGGGAAGCCTTCCAGAACGATTTCGCGGCCCGCATGGACTGGTGCATCAAGCCCTACGAGGAAGCCAACCACCCGCCCGTACCTTCCCTGGCCCATGAACAGGTCCTGGAAGTCAAGGAAGGGGACAAGGTGATCCTGAAGGCGGAAGGCTGCAGCGATCCGGATGGAGATGCGCTTTCTTACCAATGGATCTATTATCGCGAAGCTGGGAATTCGGTGTACTGGCTGGAGTTGAAGAAGGCCCATTCAGCCAGAGCATCATTTTCTGCCCCCGGCATGGGCTTTCCCCAGGAGATGCACTTTGTCCTGGCCGTGACCGACCATGGCCAGCCCGCACTAACGCGTTATAAGCGGGTGCTGGTGAAAGTGACTCCCTAGCAGGATGAGGTTGGTTTTTTTGAAAATCTAGATGGTAAATACTCCTTCGATCTCCACCAGCAGGTCTTCACGGCACACATCCGATTCCAGGAAAATGGAAGACTTGCAGTTCAGTTCCCTGTCGCAGATCTTCTCCACGGCCGGAATATCATCCATGTTTTTTACATAGACCCTGAGGTGTGAGAACTGGATCTTTGAAACATCGAATTTCAGTCCCAGCTTCTCCTGGTTTTCCTTGGAGAACAAGCGCTTGATGTTTTCAATGGTGGTCAGGGTTTGATTTTCCACATCCCCCTTGTGCATGGTATGCTCGCCCAGAATGGAAGCTGTGCCCGATACATACATATAATTCCTGGAACCGATGGTGACCAGTTTGGCCCGCTCAAATTTGGGGGTGCATTTCTGAGAAGAACTGCCTTCCAGCACCAGATCTGAGTATTTATGTGCGTCGATCTGACCAGGGTTCGCAATGGGACTCACCTTGACATGCTCCGACTCTGAGAGGGCGATAAATCCTATGATCACTCCCCCCGTGTTCTGCCCTATGCCGGTGGCTGCCGGGTAACCGTACTTGAAATTTCCCTGGGCATAGTGATGTGCCCGTACATCATTGAAGTCCTGATAATTCTGCGAGGTGTTGTCCGCTCCCTTGACCTTGGCAATGTCCTCAATGTAGTTCCACTGCCTGATGATGTGGTGGATGGCCAGCCCTTCCTGGGACAGGATCTCTCTGGCGGTTCTGAAGGCCCTTTCTGAGGCCTGGGTGATGCTATCCTCTACGGTGCCCATCAGGCCTGCGCAATGCACTGCCTTGTAATCCTTGTGTTCCACCACCGTGTAATTGATGCCCGAGTGGGATTTGTAGGTGACCTTCTTGTCGATGTCGGCCCTGGTACAGATCAGTTCCAGCACCACATCTTTTCCCCCTCCCGGGCTCTGGGCCACAATGCTTGTGGCCGGCAGACTGGCTCCACACAGTGAGAGAAGCTGATCATTTATTTCAGAAGCACGCTCTTCATATTCATCACGGGAATGGGCCGATATAAAAAAGGTTTGCTGGGTAATGAAATAATCGATGTCCCCCTCCTGGTGGATAAATTCCAAAAGTTGTTGGATGCAACTACTGACCTGCTCCGTAAAATCGGACCCTGAAGTTGGGACTATGTGATCGAAATTAAAACCGTTCAGAGTGTTAGAGCCACTCCTCATAATAATCTGTTCCACCATGCTCTGCTTGCTCCTGATTCAGTAGGATCACAAATATAGAAATTTTTCAATAATGCGGAACTCCCGCTGTTTACAAACAGGAACTAGAGCTCCAGGATCCTGATATTCTTGAAGCTTACTTCATCTCCATGGTCCTGCAGCAGGATGTGGCCACGCTCCGCCTCTCCAAAGGCAGGCCAGTCCTTGTACTTGCTGTAAGCCACCAGGGCTTTCCACATTTGTGTACCCCTCTCGTATTCCACCATCTTGATCCCGTTCATATAATGGGCCACGTAATTGTCCCTGACCACAATGCGGGCCCGGTTCCAGCGGCCTACTCCGTTAAACCTCTTTGGGTTATTGTCCTGGCCGTAAAGCAAGGCATCTGCTTTGATCAGGTCGTACAGGGAAGCCACGGTACGCGTGCCGGGAATGCCCATTTTGGCATCGGGATGGTTCCTGTCGTCCAGGATCTGGAATTCACAACCTATGGCAGATCCGGCTCCTGTGTTCAGGTCGGGATCCACAAAATACTTAATGCCGCTGTTGGCTCCCTCGGTGATCCTGAAATCCACTTCCAGAATGAAATTTTTATATTTTTCGACGGTCACGATATCACCCCCATTGGCCGACTCTGCCCCCCCGCTTTTCTCCACGGTGAGCACCCCGTTTTCCATCTTCCATCCTGAGTCCGGGAACTTGTCCAGTCTGGCGCCCCGCCATCCTTCTGCGGTCTTTCCGTCCCACAGCAGCTTCCAGCCCTCTTTCTTCTGGGCCGGGGTCAGTTCATTGTCCAGGTAACTGACTTCGGGAGCAAGGGGCCCCTCTGTATGCATATACCTGGCAGGCTCTTCGGTCAGGATCCTGATATTTCTCCACCGGATTTCCTTGCCGTTGAGATTTTCCTTGTTGCCGATTCCATGTACCTGGAGGGCAATGAAACCTTCCGGGCGCTTATCATCCACCAGGTTGGCAAAGTTCACCCCGTTGATATAGGTCCTGATGGTGCTTCCCACGGCTTCCACCCTGATCTTGTTCCATTCTCCCAGCCGGTTGGCTCCCACCACCTCCATGTTGTAGGCCATGGGATAGAGCCAGCCCCGGGAGGCTTCCTCATAAATCCCGCCGGCCCAGGGTCTGCCTGCACCATCGTCGCACTCCACCTGGTATCCGTTGACCCGCTCGGTTCCATCGGGCTTGGTGGCCACACTCCTGAACTGGACCCCTGAGTTGAGTCCACGGTCCATCTTCATCTCGTATTCCAGGATGAAATCCCCATACATCTTTTTGGTGGCCAAAAAAGTATTGGGAGAAATGCCCGATCGCATCGAAGTGGAAGCCAGCG
>CBDTYO010000144.1:0-9523 GCA_965364615.1 uncultured Bacteroidia bacterium | reverse complement strand
ACCAGGTGGCGGAATTTGTAGACCAGGGGTACTCCGGGGGAGTCGCTGGTGAATTCCGTGCTGGCATTGATGACTTTCAAAAAGCCCGGATAGCCGGTTTCCAGTTCACCCAATCCATTGGTGGAACCGCCATAGACAATGATTTTGATGGAGGAACTTTCCATCACTTCCTGGCTGGTGAGGCCCAGCTCAACATCCACCTGCACAGTTCCGCTATAAGAAGCATCCAGGGCCCATCTCATCTTTTCGTAGGAAAAATCCGACTCGATCACCATCACGGCCATCATGCCATAGCTGACGCCGGCCACATAAAGAGGCCTTGAACCCGGCCCAAATGCGTCTGCGGCCTCTTCCTGAGTCAGGGTGGGATCTAAAAATCCCAGGGGTGATGAAGGAACGTCGATATCTATGGAATAATAGATCTGCCTGTATTTTGCCATTATCCGCGTTTTGCTGGAGGCCTGGTCCCAATTGAACTGAGTATCGAGATCTCCGGCTCCGTAAGAGATATCCGCCCCGATAAAAAGGCTCATCTGTGAAGCACTGAACACCTGTTGATAGGAAAATTCAACCTTAGCCGGAACTTTGGTACTGGCGGTGAGCGTGGATTTTAACAAATCTGAGATACCTTGTCTGATGGTAGAGAGTTTCGGGTCCTCCACATCTTTAACGATCGATGATCCCGTGGACGAGCTCTCCAGGGAAATGGACAGGGTGACAGGTGCACGATCAATGAATATGGGCTCATAAATGAAATCATGTGCCCTGTCTCCTTTGACCATGTTCCCGGGCCAGATGATATCATCATTCAGTCCCAGGTAGGCGATGCTCTCCAGATTATCCACGACATCGTGCTTTTCATAGGTATACCTGTACCCGCCTGATTCTTCTGTGCTGGTTTCAATGATCTCATCTTTATCCGGAGCTTCCGGAGCCACTTTGCCAGCAGTTTCGAGCACTCCCATGATATCGTCCTCTGTGATCGCATTCTTAAAAGGATCCTCCTTTTTACACATGGTCAATGTCAGGATGATACCCATAGCCAGAAGGAATGAGCTTAACTTCTTCAAATTTTTCATATGGTTTGGTTTTGATTGGTTTGGTGTAGGATCAAGACAGGCTTATACCTGAATCACCAAAGCTATGGCAGTTAGGACAGCCGAGATGGTAACAATAAGTTAATTCTGAAAATATATTGCTTGAATATCAACGACTTACTGTTTTTGCGGATGAAATGTATGCAGGCCGGAGAACCCATGGTCGGTATTTGACAAAAAATATCCACCTGAAAACAATTGCATGTTTGTGTTGTTCTTACACAAGTATGGCCGTTTTGTCCGTACATTTCCATGCACAAAATTGAAACAATGAGAAAAAACCTGTACCTACTGATACTGATGACCCTGCCGGCGCTCGGTTTTGCCAGCGATAAACCCGCCTATAAGCTTTTTGACCATGAAGGAAAAGAAGTGAAATACGCCAGGATGCTCAAAGAATTATCGGAGGCAGACATCATATTCTTCGGGGAACTGCATACGGATCCCATAGCGCACTGGCTGCAGCTGGAAATGACACAGGACCTTTTCAAGCAGAAGCGTGAGGCACTGGTGCTGGGTGCTGAGATGTTCGAATCCGACAACCAGCTGATAATGAATGAATACCTGGCTGATTTTTATGAAACCGACAAATTTGAAGCTGAGATGCGCCTCTGGAACAATTACCAGACCGACTACAAACCGCTGGTGGAGTTTGCCAGAACGCATGGAATTCCCTTTGTGGCCACCAATATACCCCGAAGGTATGCTTCCATGGTGTATAAGAAAGGATTTGAAAGCCTGGACGAACTGACTGAGGAAGCCAAGCGATATATCGCTCCCCTTCCCATACGATATGATCCCGAGCTTCCTTCTTATAAAAGCATGCTGAACATGGGCCATATGGGGGTTCCGGATGAAACAGAAGTGCCAGAAGAAAACCAGGCGCCGGAAGGAATGAAGGATACCCTGGAAAAGGATGCCTCAGAAAAGCCTGAGGCTCCCATGGCCATGCCTGCAGGACATGGAAGCAGTGTTTTCATGAACACCATGGAAAACCTTCCAAAGGCCCAGGCGGCCAAAGATGCCACCATGGCGTATTTCATCCTGGAAAACTGGTCGGAGGGAAAGACCCTGTTCCACCTGAACGGGACCTACCATTCCGACAATTTTGAGGGGATCGTCTGGCACCTGAAACAACAGAATCCAGGCCTGAATATAAAAACCATTGCGACCGTACAGCAAAGCGAGATTGACAGCCTCAGTGAAGAGCATGAGAAATTGGCCTCCTTCATTCTCTGCATCCCGGACAACATGACCAGGACCCATAGATAGGGGCTACAACATTACCATCAGCGTCCCGGTAATATAGGCTGCTACCCACCAGATGTAGGCTATCCTGGAGTAAAGGTGAAGGGATTTTGACACCAATTCGCTGGAACTGGTTCTCATCCTGAATCTCCAGAGCAATACAGCATCGATGACCATCAGGGTCAGCGAGGAATAACCCAGCATGCCATGCAGGGTAAAAGGACTGTTCTCGGAGACAATGATCATCATGGTGGTGGCGCTGATATCCAGAAATACACCCAGGGTCAGAAAGACCAATACCCGGTTGATCACCTTTCTCCTTCTTTGTTCGGTGATGATGGCAATGGAATAGGAAATCAGGGCCAGGGTAACAACGGTCGCAGCAATCTTGGCAAGTGGTAGCATAAAAGATGGGATTTGGTGAGCATTTAGATGAATGGTCTATTCCGGATCCAGTCTGGCAAATTCTATGGAAGGATAGCCTTTGATCCCGGAGGTATTAAAATAGCTTTTGAATCGGAGTTTATACAGGTCATTGTTGGTATCCCGGACAATGTAGGTATACCCGGGCCGTACTTTATATTCGGCCGAGTTGCTGGCTTCATCCACCGTCACAGATTTCCAGTCGTGTCCGATGGCATCCTGTGCGGAGGAGAAGGTGCTCTGAAGGGCACGGGAGTGGTCCACATCCAGAAAATGGGTGAGGGTATCCAGGGCCGCTTCCACCCGGTTCGGATTCAGCAGTGCCCCTCTGACATAGTAGGGAGCCGCAATACCGTCGTCTGTGTAAAGGATGGTAAAATATTGGGCAAAAAGCATATCCCACCGGTCTTTTTCCGGCTCCAGCTGGACGACCTCGTTGTTGTCCAGCGAGAATTGCCTGTAGTTGTATAGATCATCCTTGGCCACTACAATGGTATCTGCAACGCCTTGACCCGGATCGGCGATCAGGAAAGTATAAACCGTTTCACTGACCGATGTGAACTGGACCTTCTTGGCCAGCTGGTATTCAATGCCATCGAACCTGCCCAGAAGGTAGACTTGGTTGGTGTAGGCGGGCACCCCCTGGTCAAAACGCACCCACTCTCCCACAGCCGTGGAATCGGGATGGCCATTGGAAGTATCCTGCCGCCAGTCATATACCGGATCATCCGTATACACTGAATCCAGGTTGGTGGAACCTGTAGGGGCAATCCCCCAGAAATCGGAGGAGTTGACCCGGATGTGGTAAGCGGTATCGGCGCATTCGAATGAAAGGGTCCAATCGCTGTTCAGATTCTGGGAAACGATGCCCCCGGAGCCGAAATCAAAATATACCTGGTAATGGTAAATAGAATTTTGAACGGACAGGGTATCCACGTCGGGCGGAAGCGCATAAGGAGGAACAGGCTTATCTTCCTCAAAACAGGATGCCGTGAGCAGTACCAACAAAACCCATATAAACCAGCTGGATAATTTCATCTTCTCCTACTTTCCAAATCGTTTAAATGTATAGCTCGCCTTGATAAAATAGGTGCGTCCCCAATTCAGCAGGGCACTCCCCCCCGAATCTCCTGAATGCACCGCTCCACCGCCCGAAGAGGTGATGGATTTATTGTCAAATATATTCTTTACCCCTGTGGTCAGTCTTACCGCTTCATTAAACAGGGGAATCCCCAGGGTGGCATCCAGGTTGTGATAGTCGTCCAGATAGCTGAGCGATACATCATAGATCTCGCCGGTCTCCATGTCAATGGATCCCACATACCTGCTATACTGGTCGGTGTATTTATAGAATACAGACAGTTCGAAGCGGTATTTCACATTTTTGTATTTCAGATTGGTGGTCAGGTCGGTGCTCTGGGTGAATTCACTGGTATTGATGATGCTGGAAAGCTTGTTGTGAAATACCCCTGCATTCAGGGTCAGTCTCGGGTGCAATTTGTAGGTAAAGTTTGAGGAAAATCCCTTGGAGATCATGGCCCCTGCAGGCACATTGAAATATACGGCCTTGGTGGGGTCGTTGGGATCGTACAGCAACTCAATTTTATTGTTGATCTTATTATAATACAGGTTGGTGGCATTGGAAAGCAGATGGCTTTTCCTGCTCAGTGTGAGGTCCAGCCACAGATTGTAGTTGTTGCCCGTTTCAGCCTCCAGGTCCGGGTTGCCCAAGATGTTGTGATTGATGTCCTGAAAATTCAGGTAGAGTTCCTTGATGGAAGGAGCCCTGAAGCCCTTGGCGTATGATCCGCGCAGGCTGAGCCATTCCATCGCATCCCATTTGAGGTTGACCGAATAGACCAGGGGGGCATTGAATTTGAAATTGTAGATGTACCTGATCCCGGGCTGTACATTGATTTTTCGTTCGGGCAGCAGGTTCATGCTGAAAAAGGCCGAAGCATCCCCGATGCTTTCGGTTTCTGTCAAGCGTTTGCTGATGGCCGACTCATAATTGAACTCATATCCTCCCTGGAAGGTCATCCAATCCAGCTCTTCGTTACTGTAGGTCCCCCGGCTGAAATAGTTCCTGAAGGTGGTGGTGTCGTTGGCGGATTCCGAGGGAATCACTGTTTTTTCCAAACGGACCAGGTCATTGAGATAACTGATCTTGGTTTTCCTGTATTGGGAATAGGCCCCTGAAATCTGCAGGCCCTGTTTCTCACCCAGCCTCCTGTTCAAATCCAGTTTGGTATTCCAGCGATTGGTGAAATGGTGGTAGTCGAAGGCTCCTTCATAATTCAGATCGGGATTCAGGTTTCCATTGTCTCTGAGCTCTTCGTCAAAGTAAGAAGCCGACAGCTTGGCCTTCCAATTTGGAAGCGTCAGTGAATAGTAGGCATCCAGGTTATACTGCAGTTTTGGATTCCATTCCTTGGCCCTGGCCGTATCCACTTCGGAATATCCCCCGAAGAAATACCTGCCCAGGTTCAGTCCGAATGCACTTTTTCCCGTATTGGCTGAAAAATCTGCATTGAGATCGTATACACCCACCGTTTCGTAGTAGGCATCCACTCCCGCAGATATACTTTCCCGCTTGTTCTCCTTGGTAATGATGTTGATCACACCGGCCATGGCATTGCTGCCATAGACCACCGACATGGGGCCCTCTACTACCTCGATGTGATCGATGGAACTCACATTGATCTGCGAAAGATCCAGGATCCCATTCTGCCTTCCCACCAGGGGAACCCCATCCACGAGGATCTTTACATGCTCCCCGCCAAGACCCTGGATACGCACCGTAGAGCCCAGAGCAGCATCCCGTTCATAGGAAAAGTTCAGCTCGTTGGATATCAACTCGGATAGATTGGTGGCTCCCTTCTTCTCCACAATGCTGTTGTCGATCACTTTCACCTTATAAATGGATTGGTCGATCCTTTTGGGGGAGAACTGGGCCGTTACCACCACTTCCTCGAAATCGACCGAAGAGGGAATCAGGTACAGGTTGCCGGAGAAGCCGGGCCCAATGGTGTCCAGCAGGGTCTGATATCCGATAAAGGAAACCGAGATAAGCGATCGTTCTTTGACGGTATTTTCGACCACTCCCTCTCTATCGGAAAGGGCATAGGAAGCCTTCTTTTTGTCCAGGCTTTCGAAACAAACATGGGCATTGGGAAGGGAGTTACCCGTCTCCTCGTCAATGATTACCAGTCGAGACTGGGCAAACACCCCCCCCTGGCTGTAAACAACCAGAAAAGCCAGAACAATCCATGCTTTTTTCCACATTCCCAGGCCGGGCTTCAAGTCTGTATCCAACGCTTATTCTACAAGTTCTTTGTCAAATACCATCTTGCCGGAAACACTCCCATCGGTGCCGGTGAATGTGATTTTGTACATATCATCCCCGCTTTTTACGAAATAGCAAAGATCCGGTTCTACCACATATTCAAAGGTGCCCATGTCAAAGGACTTCCAATCGGAGCCGATGATGGAGATATCATCACTAAATTCTGCCTCAGCAGGATCTGCCAGGCTGGGATCGGTATTTCTGACTTCCCCGGTCTCCACTGCTATATTGGTCAATACGCCGGTAACATTGTACGGGATGGATTCGTCAAAGTACTTGGTGAAAAGCAGGTCCCACGAATCGCTGTCGGGTTCCACATCCACCACTTCACCAGTTCCCAGGGAGAAATAAATGAAATTCTTGCTGGTGTAATCGGCGCAGGAAATATCTTTGCTTGTACCCGCTGCATCAATATCCCCGTATTGGATGGTGAAGGAGTTGGTTATGGCTGCACGTTTCTCTATGAGCAGCTTCTGCAAGGTTCCATCACTCAGTTTGATGATAAACAGTGAGTCGCCCATCACATCGTGGGTCTGGATATTATATACCCCCCAACCGTAATCGGGGTGCCCCAGATCATTCCTGTCAAAAGCCCCGTAATACCAGGAGGTATCGGAATTATACATCAGAGGCCAGTTGTCAATGTCGGCGACATCCACATTGTCCCAATCATCCTTATCCCCTAGAGGATAGGTATAGAGTTCAATCCCATAGCCTTCATTGACCAGAATGGTGGACGTCATGGGATCGGTGGAAAAGGCCAGGTCCCAGGCAGAACGCGGGGAGCTTTTGACCACCCCGTTCTTGAGGCTGTAAAATACTTCATTGGCATATCCTTCCCCCATGGTGATGGAGTCTGCAAAACTCAGGGGTGGAACAGGATCTGTGTTTTTGTCACAAGCATTGAACATTAATAATGCAAACAGAAGGAAAATCAGGTTCTTCATTGTATGAGTGTTTTAAATTTTTCAGAAATATGTATTGGAATGGCATTGTTGATAACGGCCCAATGATACTCTGGAATTCTGAAGCAATTCTGTAGCTGTCAAGGGGGTTTGGATGCCCGGGATCGTTTTTAACATTTGCTCGAATGACCGCACATCCAGGCCAGTCCAGACGGTTGTTATCTAAATCACAAGAAAAGAGGGAGTTGTCTCTGCATGGTACTTCGTCAGAAAAACTTTAAAGACATACCATTCCTGCGGAGGATCATATAATTTATACAAATTCCAAATTAAATCTGTCCGGCCGATTGTGCCTGATTCAGGCGTCAGGGGATCATTTCATGGCCCTATCATACCATTCCAGGAACTGGATGAAGGCATCCTCAAAACCTGAGTTCCGCACCTGTTGCAACTCTTTTGTTACTTCGGGGAAAGTCTTATAGGAACCCACAGTATACCTGAAGTACCCATCGGTACATCGGTGTTCCTTCACCTCACCGATTTTGGAAAACCTTGAGGCGGGTATGGCCGAACGTGCCGCACTGACCTGGATGGTGTACACAAAGGAATTCACTGCTTCAGCCTGGGACCTCCGCTGATCTATCACAAGATTATCAGGAACATAGATCCCTGAAAGTCCAGATTCCAAGGGCAATGAACCTGCAATTTTCACACCGACCTGTCGGTTCAGATACCGTCCCAGGGGCGAGTCACTTCCATCCGCATTCTTCTCTTTTGCCATGGGAGAGGTCTCCCCCTTCCCGTCCACCAGTATTCGCTTCCGGGCAATGCCCTGCTCCTCCAGGTAGGAAGCTACCTGCTCCGCACGTTGAAAGGAGAGCTTCATATTGAATTGGGCTGACCCGGTGGCATCGGTATGGCCCACAAGTTCCGCCTCTGTTTCCGGATGGCCGGACATCAGATCAGCGATTTTCTCCACTTCCAGAAGAGCGGCCATGTTCAGGTGGTATGTATTATGATCAAAGGGAACCGCCGTCTCGTGCATAGCAGGTGGTTCAGGGGTTGCTATCCTGACAACCACGGGCTGTTCTGTAGTCGGCTCTGCAATAACCACTTCGGTTTCAGGCTGCCTGGCATCTCTGTTCAAAACTTCTTCAATTTCATCCGTTTCCTCAGGTTCTATGGCCGCCTCGACAGAGGGTGGGATGCCCTCGTCAGAAGCCACCACGGCAGCCTGGACGGCCTGGGCCGCGGTCCCGGCGGTATCTGAGGCGGCAGGCTCCGGGGCGGGCTTGGTCACCGCTAACCGGGCCTTGGGTCTTGGTTGAATTGAATCCAGTGGCAAAGAAGCGTCCAACTCATCCTCATACTCCAGCTCCATGACCATATTGATGGTATTGGAGGTGGGATCATCAGCTTTGGGAACTGCATAATAGCCTTCCACTTCATTCCATCCGGGATTAAAGAACACGTCGTCTCCTGTTGTATTCACCGGATATCCCATATTCCTGGGTTCGCTCCAAACGCCGTAGGAATTCAGCTCAGAATAAAATACATCCAATCCCCCCAGGGAAGAATGCCCCTGGGAACTAAAAAAGAGGACTGAATCGTTGTTGGAAATAAAAGGGGTGTGCTCCTCGAAGGGCGTATTGATGGTGGGTCCCAGGTTGACGGCCTCCCCCCAGTCTCCTTTTTCATCCCTGTGGGATACATAGATGTCAAAACTGCCCGACCCTCCACGAACATCACTGGTGAAATAGAGCGACTTCCCATCCTTGGAAATGCTGGCATGGGTTTCCGAGGTCCTGCCATTGATATAATAACCCAGCGCTTCGGCTTCCGACCAGCGGTTCCCATCATAATGGGACACAAAAATATCAGAGTGGGAATAATACTGGTGTACCAGGTAAAGCTCCTTTCCATCATAGGACAGGGAAGCGGGATGGGTCTCTCCCACCATCCCGATTTCACTGTTGATCACCCTGGGCCTGGACCAAAGATCACCGGTCTTGGTCGTCATCATGATCTTCTTGTCCGAAGGATAATCCACCAGAAATATTAGCACATCCCCTGCGCCCGAGATAACGGGATTGCTGCAGGAAGGCAAATCTTCATCAAAATGATCCAGCACACTCTCAAATTCAAAAGAGGGCCGGGCCCTTTCCAATTCTGAGGCCTTTTTGCAGGCTTCGATCTGCATGCGCGTATAATCCAGCTGCATGGGAGCCTGGTTTTCTCCGATTTCCAGATACTTGGTATAATTCTCTATGGCCTCATCGAACATGTAATTCAGGTGATATGCCTGGCCCAGCATAAAATAGCTCAGCACCGGGGCACCCGATTCTTTGTGCTTTCCCTCCTTGTAGGACATGGTCACTCCCTTGACCGCTTCCTTCAGGTAGGTGATGGCCGCATCCGTGGATTTCGCATTCCGTATGACGAAAGCAACACCGGTTTTGTTCCAATCGCCTGCACATCCGGTGAAGCGGAACTTCTCGCCAGTG
>CBDTYO010000143.1:0-9542 GCA_965364615.1 uncultured Bacteroidia bacterium | reverse complement strand
TTCCATGGCCCTGGAAGGTTTTAAACAAGATGGCGATGGCAAGGGCATATTGATCTACCGGGTCAAGGGATGGGATTATGCGGAGATGACAGAGGTCTTTGCCGAAGGGGTGGAACGCTGCCGGAAGGAACATGTACCGGTGCTCTTTCATGTGGATGAGATGGTACAACCCATGGGACATTCCACTTCGGGGAGCCACGAACGATATAAAAGCAAGGAAAGGCTGGACTGGGAGGCAGAGCACGATCCCCTGCTGAAAATGGAACAGTGGATCCTGGAGGAGAAACTGGCCAACAAAGAAGAACTGGCCGCCCTGAAGCAGGAAGCCACCCATGAAGCCAAAAAAGCCCGGGATGTAGCCTGGAAGAATTATACGGAGCCCATCCTGGAGGAAAGGGATCAACTGCTGAATATCATCGACCAGCGAACCTGTACCTGTGCTTCGGACGGGGTGGACAAACTGGGCATTCTGAGCCGCGATCTGAAGCGGATCCTGTACCCTGTCAGACGGGATATACAGGGCACCGCCAAAAGGATCATGAGGCACCTGTGCCGCGATTGTCCGGTCAGGCCCCAGCTTCAGGCCTCCATATCCAGCTGGCTTGATACCTACAAGGAGGAAAATTACAAACGCTACAGCACCCACCTTTTATCTGAGACCGACCGTTCCCCCCTGAAAGTGGAAGCTGTGGCTCCCACCTACAACAATCCCCCGGAACGGATTACCGGCAGGGAGGTGCTCCGGGACAATTTTGATGCCCTGCTGGCAGCGGATCCCAGGATTGTCATATTCGGCGAGGATACCGGAAAGATCGGTGATGTGAACAAGAGCCTGGAGGGACTGCAGGAGAAACATGGCGAACTGAGGGTGACCGATACGGGGATCCGGGAGACCACCATCGTAGGTCAGGGAGTGGGATTGGCGCTGCGGGGATTGCGTCCCATTGCCGAAATTCAATACTTTGATTACCTGCTCTATGCCCTGGAGACCATCAGTGATGACCTGGCCACCCTGCACTGGCGCACCAAGGGATCCCAGATCGCCCCGCTGATCATTCGCACCAGGGGACACCGCCTGGAAGGAATCTGGCATTCGGGATCGCCCCTCAGCATGGTAATCAATTCCATCAGGGGCCTGCATGTGTGTGTACCACGCAACATGACACAGGCTTCGGGCATGTACAATACCCTCCTCCAGGGCGATGATCCGGCCCTGGTCATAGAACCTTTAAAGGTCTACGGGCTGAGAGAGGACAAGCCCACCAACATGGGAGCCTTCCGGGTACCCCTCGGAGTTCCCGAAGTGGTCCGTGAAGGAAGCGACGTAAGCGTGGTAACCTATGGAGCCTGTGTGCGCATCGCACAGAAAGCCGCAGAGCAACTGGCGGAGTTTGATATCAGCCTGGAGCTGATCGATGTGCAGACCCTCGTTCCCGTTGATCTGGAACACCGGATTGTGGAATCGGTGAAGAAAACCGGAAGGGTGCTCTTTTTCGACGAGGATGTTCCCGGCGGGGCCACTGCCTATATGATGCAGAAGGTGCTTGAGGAGCAGGGAGCCTATTTCTACCTTGATGCCCCACCCTCCACAGTCACAGCCAGGGAACATCGTCCCGCCTACAGCTCCGATGGCGATTATTTTTCCAATCCCAACGCAGAGGACCTGTTTGAAGCCATCTACCGGATCATGCATGAATCCGATCCGGCGAAATACCCGGAAATATACTAGGCTAAAGGGCTCAAAACCTGATCAATGTCCTGAAATACCTGGTAAACCTTCCCGGGGCTTACACAAACGCCACAAATTTCCCCCGTGGTCTCAAATCTGACAGATGGGCTGCTTGCCTTTCGAAACGGGCTGTTCATCATATAATCCACACATTATTAGGAAGATAATAAAATATGGTCGTATTTTCATTGTGGTTTTAAGCGCAAAAACCACCTATAGTTTGGGGGGCTGTTCCACACCGGGGCAGCCCCCTTCTCTTTGATGATTTCTCCTTATGCCTATATATCTATGCGATCACCTTCGTCCAGGCCTTTGGAGGCAGCCGGTTCATCGTCCCCATACCTTCTGATTTTGTAATTCAAAAAGGCGAAAAGAATGCTGAACATGGGGCTCAGGATGTTGAAGAAGGCAAAGGGAATGTATTCGATGGTGGGAACCCCCAGCACCCTGGACTGGGTGGCTCCGCAGGTGTTCCAGGGAACCAGTACCGATGTGATGGTGCCTCCGTCCTCCAGGGTACGGCTCAGCACCTCGGGTTTCAGTCCCCTTTTTTTGTAGGTAGAGGAAAACATCCTGCCTGTAACCACAATCGCAATGTCCTGGTCAGAAGCCGTGATATTGAAGAAAATGCTGGTGGCAATGGTGGTGGTCACCAGTGAACCGGTGGATTGGGCCCAGCGGATCACCGAGCTGGTGATCTTGACCAGCAGCCCGGCCGACTCCATGGTGCCTCCGAATACCATGGCCGCCAGGATCAGCCAGATGGTGTTCAGCATCCCCCGCATGCCCGTGCTGGTGAGCAACTCATTGACCATTTCATTGGGGGTGAGAATGGCGATATCTCCGAAAATTGACTGCATCATGGCCAGGTAGGAGGACTTGAAAAAGGTGGTGGTGCTGCCATCCAGGGTCAGGGCCACCTCCCGGATCAGGTGGGGCTGAAAGATCAGGGCAAAGATGCCTCCCATCAGGGAGCCTGCCAGCAGGGCAGGCAGGGGGGGGATCTTTTTGACAATGATGAAGATCAAAAAGGCCGGCACCAGCATCAGCCAGGGGCTGACATTGAATTTGGAGCCGATGGATTCCAGCACCAGTTCAATATCCCCGGGAGTGGCTTCGAACCGGTAGGTAAATCCGATCACCAGGAAGATCAGCAGGGTGACGGACATGGCGGGCACCGTGGTAATGGTCATGTAGCGGATGTGGGTGAACAGGTCCGTTCCTGCCATGGCAGGTGCCAGGTTGGTGGTATCTGAAAGGGGCGACATCTTGTCTCCGAAGTAGGCACCGGATATGACTGCCCCGGCGATCAGCCCCTGGCTGATGCCCAGGGCCTGTCCCACGCCGATCAGCGCAATGCCAATGGTGGCCACCGTCGACCAGGACGAGCCTGTGGCCAGGCTGACCATTCCGGCGATGATGACTGTGGCAAAGAGGAAGATCTTCGGATGAAAGACTTTCAGGCCGTAATAAATCAGGGTAGGCACCACTCCGCTCAGCAGCCAGGTGCCTGCCAGGGCACCGATCATCAGCAGGATCAGGATGGAGGGCATGGCCGAACTTATGCTCTTCACCATGCTTGAACGAATGTCGATCCACTTCACTCCCAGGGTGACGGCAATGATCCCTGCCACGGCAGAGGCAAGGATGAGGGCCACCTGGTTGGCCCCGTCCAGGGTATGGTCTCCGAAATAGGTGACATTCAGAACCAGCAAACAGATCAACACCGCAATGGGCACCAGGGCCTGGAGAAGATTGGGTTTCCTTGGTTCTTTCTGACTCATTGGCAATGCGGCATAAGCTGCCAAGATACTATTTTTCTGGGTTGATCGTTTTATTTAAGACAAATTTGCTTTATCTTGTACTGTTCGCAAACTCAGGAACATGGAGCTGAATATAGATTTCTTCCATATTGTGAATGATGGGGTGGCGGAGAAGGGAAACGTCCTGATCTCGGAGCCCTTCCTGGCCGATAATTACTTCCGCCGTTCCGTGGTGTATCTGACGGAACACAACAAGGAGGGGTCGCTGGGCTTTGTGCTGAATAAACCCCTGGGGATCCACATCAACGAGATTGTGGATGATTTTCCCGAATGTGATCTTTCTGTCACCGTGGGCGGCCCCGTCAGCAACAACACCGTGCATTACATCCATACCCTGGGAGCCTTGATCCCGGATAGCGTGGAAGTGGCCGACGGTATTTTTTGGGGAGGCGATTTCGACCTGGTCAAACAGCTGATAGCTGAACGCTCGGTGAAACGCAACGAACTTCGGTTTTTCCTGGGTTATGCAGGCTGGTCCGAAGGTCAGCTCCAGGCAGAAATGGAAGAGCACGCATGGCTGGTGGGCAAACTCCCCAGGAGGATGGTGATGCATAGCATGGGCGCTGAGTTCTGGGAGAAAACCCTGTCGAGCTACAACAACAAGTACCGCGCCTGGGCCAATTTCCCCGAGGATCCCGGCCTCAATTAATATCTCAACAGGAAATTGAAATCAATCAATTTCCTTTAATACTTCCCTCAGATCCCCGTTGGATTCCACCCGCAGTGTTTGTAGTCCGGCTGCCTTTCCAGCTTCCTCATCGCGCTCTGAATCACCCACCATCCAGGACTGTGCCGGATCGATCCCAAAACGGGCCAGGGCCTTCTGGATCAGAAGGGGCAGGGGTTTGCGGCACAGGCAATTCTCCTGATCGGGATGATGGGGGCAAATATAGATCTCATCCAGGACCACCCCGCCTTCTTCCAGCAGCGAACGCATATGGGCGTGAACTGACTCCACTTCTTCCATCCTGTAAGCTCCCTTGCTCACCCCGCCCTGGTTGGTGATCACCACCAGCAGATAGCCCCGGGCCTGCAACTCTGAAAGTGCATCCACCACCCCCGGGTTGAGCTGAAAATCCTCTTTGCGCCAGATATAGTAGTGGTCCCTGTTGTTGTTCAGGGTGCCGTCGCGGTCCAGGAATATGGCTTTCTTCATCTCAGCGTGTTTTTATGGGCGGTTCAGGTTTCGCGCATTGGAAAGGATTGCTGCATGGGCCAGGACTCATCGCCTCAATAGCTGATCCAGAAAATCCAGAAAAAGGGCAGGTTCCAGCAATATGGGAAAGAGGAAGCCCGCCATGGCTCCCCAGAAATGGGCCGAATGGTTGATGTTGTCGTGGCTACGCCGGCTCATGTAGCTGGAGTAGACCAGGTACAGGACCCCGAAAAGGATGCCCGGGATGGGCAGCACCAGGTAGAAATAGATCTTGTTCAGGGGGGCAAAGAAGATGTAGGCAAATACGATGGCCGAAACGGCTCCCGAAGCCCCTACGGCACTGTAAGCATCGTTGTTGCGGTAGCGCGTAACGGTGGTGATGGAGGCCACGGCAATGCTCCCCACATACAGCAGGAGGTAAAAGAAGGTTCCGGAAAAGATCAGTCCCTCTGCTTCCAGTGCGGCAAATTTCTGTTCAATGTAGGTGCCGAAGGAATACAGGACCAGCATGTTGATGCCCAGGTGCCAGTAATCGGCATGCAGGAAGGCATGGGTGAATATGCGGTAATACTGTCCCTGGTGAACGATCCTGGAGGGACTCAGGTCGAAGCGGTGGAACAAATCCTGGCGCCTGAAGGCGGCCACGGAGGTCAGCACGGTGAGGATCACGATCACAAGGGTTATCATGGGCAGAACACATTAAACGGGTGTATCAAAAGGCGTATCAAAAGGCTTATCACAGGCAGCGCAGGTGTTAAAGCAGGTTATGCATGGAGGATCTTGAATACCAGTTCGCGGGTCAGCTCACCGCCGGAGGTGCTGTTTCCCTCCCAGCCTTTGGAGCGCATATCATAGGTGCGCAGCAGGGAGATGATCTCCACCAGTTTGCCGGCAGGGTATCTTCTGGCGGCAGCTTCGTAATCCTTGACAAAGAAGGGATTGATCCTGAGCACAGAGGCCATGTTCTGCTTTGATTTGTCCTTGGTGTAATGGAAGAGCAGCAGCTTGGAGAAGAAATAGTAGAGTGAAGTGGTGGTCACGACCATGGGATATTTCCGCTCGTTCTCGGCAAAATAGTTGACGATGCGCATGGCCTTCACCACATCTTTGTTTCCCAGTGCATTCTGCAGCTCAAACTGGTTGAAATCTTTGCTGAAACCAATGTGTTTCTCCACATCGGCAGGGGTGATGGTGGCCCCGGGCTGGCCCATGGCCACCATGAGTTTTTCCAGCTCATTGACAATTTTTGACAGATCGCTCCCAAGGAACTCACCCAGCAGCGCCGCGGCCTTGGGTTCAATGCGAAAATTCTTTTTGGACGCATATCCGGAGATCCAGCCTGGCACCTGGTTGTCGTACAGTTTTTTCGACTCAAACCACACCGAGCTTTTTTCCAGGAACTTGAAGAACTTTTGTCGTTTGTCGGGTTTCTTGTACTTGTAATTGATCACCATCAGGGTAGAGGGCTTGGGCTCTTCCACATACCCCAACAGATCCGTCAGGCCCTTCATTTCCTGGGCTTCCTTCAGGACCACCACCTGGTGGGAAGCCATCATGGGGAACCTCCGGGCCAGGTCCGATACCTGGGCGGCTTCAGATTCCTTTCCATAGAGAATGGTCTGATTAAAGCTCTGCTCTGCCTCGGTCAGCACGTTTTTTGTGATAAAGGAGGTCACCAGATCGATGTAATAGGGTTCGTCCCCCCAAAGGAAATAGACCGGCTTGTAGGATTTATTTTTCAGATCCCCGATCAGCTGTTCGTAGGTCATCCCCAAAACTACTTAAAATTTCAGGTGTTTCACAGACTCCCGGTGATCGATGATCTCATGGAGCGATTCGATCCCGATCTCCAGGTGTGTCCTGGCAAACTTTTCGGTCACCATCCTGTCGCTTTTCTGGGTCTTGACCCCTTCTGATATCATGGGCTGGTCAGAGACCAGCAGCAGGGCCCCTGTGGGGATCCCGTTGGAGAAGCCCACCGTGAACAGGGTGGCAGTTTCCATATCGATGGCCATGCTCCGCACACTTCGCAGGTACTTCTTGAACTTGTTGTCATGTTCCCACACCCTTCGGTTGGTGGAATACACCGTTCCGGTCCAGTAGTCCTTCCCCATATTCCGGATGGTGGTGGATACCGCCCGCTGCAGGTTGAAGGAAGGAAGTGCCGGAACCTCCGGGGGCATATAGTCGTCGGAGGTACCTTCGCCCCTGAGTGCCGCGATGGGCAAGATCAGGTCGCCCAGCTCATTTTTCTTCTTCAGTCCTCCGCATTTGCCCAGGAAAAGCACCGCCTTGGGCTTGATGGCTGCCAGCAGGTCCATGACCGTGGCCGCATTGGCACTGCCCATCCCGAAGTTGACCATGGTGATCCCGTTGGAAGTGGCTGCGGGCATGGCCACATTCTTGTCGGCCACCTCGGTGTTCCCCAGGGTACAGAACTCATTCAGGTAGGCCTGGAAATTGGTCAGCAGCACATGCTTGCTGAATTGATCGGTCTCGATTCCCGTATAGCGGGGAAGCCAGTTCTCAATGATCTCACGTTTTGTCTTCATCACTTTGTGTTTTCTAACTTCTTTCAGCAGGCTTTCAACGCCTTCATCAGCCATCTATTTCTGGGCTCCGGACCGGGGTTTCGTGCTATTTATTACCTTGTAAGTTCATACGAAGTTAGCCATTTCATGCGAAAACTGAATCTTCCTGCCTATGAATTCCGGTTCCGGACCGAAGGGGGGATAAGAAAAGTGCTGGATGTGTATAGAAAACGCTTTGTGGTGCACACCCCCGAGGAGGAGGTACGGCAGCGATTCGCCCGTTACCTGGTGGAGGAAAAGGGATTCCCGGCCTCCCTGCTGATGACCGAATATGCACTGGAACTGAACAAAATGAAAAAAAGGGCTGATATCCTGGTACACAAACCGGCCGGTTCTCCCGCCGTTCTGGTGGAGTGCAAGGCGCCGGAGGTAAAAATCACACAGGCGGTCTTCGATCAGGCGGCCCGTTACAACCTGGTATTCCGGGTGAAATACCTGATGGTGACCAATGGTTTAAAACACTATTGCTGCGTGATTGATTTTGAAAATGAAAAGGTACACTTCCTCAAAGACATCCCGCACTACAAGGACCTCTGACCCGCTAAGCATTAACTTACTCTTTCAAACATTGAAAAAGCAGTTCATCCTCATACCCGTCCCCGGTGAATATCCACTCTTTTTTCCTGCCGACCTCAATAAAGCCCGCCTTTTCAAAAAGCGCGATGCTGGCTTTATTGCCGGCCTGGATGTTGCAGAACAGCTGATGGAGGTTGAGGATGCCAAAGCAGTATTCCATCAGGGTTTCCAGGGCCTCCCGGGCGTATCCCTTCCTGCGGTCCGAGGGATCCGCCACCAGGATACCCACCCCGGCACGGTGGTGGTGCGGATCAAAGTCAAAGAGGTCGATGGCGCCCACCGGACGGTGATTCTCTTTTAATTGAATGATGAGCCTCAGTTGCTTCACTTCATATATGTCCTTTGCTGCATGGTCAAGGTACATTTTCAGCACATTTCGGGAAAAGGGGGCCAGGGTGCCGGAGATGCGCCAGATGGAGGTGTCGTTTTCCCAGAGATACAGGAGTTCCAGGTCCCCTGGCTCAGGGGCCCTGAGGGAGATGGTTTGGTTTTCCAGCACGTTCACGCTACTTCTGCTTATAGGAGATCACCTTGTATTTCTTGTCCTGCCCTGAAAGCGCTTTAAATGAATCGGTTTCGGCGTCGTAAAGCACTTCAATTTCTTCGCCGCTTTCTTCATCCACCACGATGATGGCAAAATCCTTGTGGCTCAATCCCGGACTGTCCACCGCCAGGGTCAGGTCGCGGGTGACAAATTCATCCTCTTCGATGATTTCCACGTACCAGAGATCGCGGCGGCCCACACCTTCGTTGGTAAAACGGGTATAGAGGGCCTGTAGGCCATTGTTGATGGGCACGTAGTAGGTATTGTCGGCGGTGGTGTTCAAGGGGTATCCGATGTTGGTGGGTTGGCTCCATTGCCGGTTCTCCTCCAGTTCGCACCTGAAAATATCATATCCGCCCATGTTGAAGTGGCCCTTGGAGGAGAAGACAAAGCGATCTCCCGTAGGGGCCATAAAGGCCGAGGTTTCGTCCTTGTCCGTATTGATTGCCGGGCCCATGTTGACTGCTTTACCCCAGCTTCCGTCCGCCTGCCTTTCTGAAAACCACAGATCCAGTCCGCCTTCGCCGCCCCGCCGGTCGCTGGAAAAATAAATGTGCCTGCCATCGGGACTGAAGGAAGCATGGTCCTCGTTGGAATTGGAATTGATGTCACCTTCAACGGGAACCGCCGGACTCCACGTGTTGCCATTGTAATGGCTGATCCAGATATCCGAATTGCCCCTTTTGCCCCTTTTTACCAGCAGCAGGCTCTGGCCATCAAAAGAAAGTCCCGCGGGGAACATGTCACCGTCAGAAACGATCTGGGGTGTGATCAGCACGGGAATGGTCCATTGCTGGTCTTCGCGGACCGACATATAGACTGCTTCATAGAAAGTTTTGCTGTTGGCCCACACCAGGACCTTGCCATTGCCGGAGATGACCCCGTTGTAATCATCGCTGGCACTGTTGATGGGTTCGTTGAAGAAGAGCCCGCGCATTCTGATCTCAGCATCTTTGATGATCTTGGCCCTCTCAATGGCAAGCACCGCTTCTTCGGTGATCCGGGCATTGTATTTATTTTCAAAGTTCTTGAGCTCCCGGAACTTTTCCAATGCATCCAGGGCCTCATCCGGCTGGTTGGTGAGCCGGTAGGCTTCGGCCAGGTAAAACCAGCTATGGTGCGG